>DATIOJ010000140.1:0-6122 GCA_035473355.1 Candidatus Limnocylindrales bacterium | reverse complement strand
CGCCTTGCCTGAGGCAAAGAAGAAGAACCTGGGAATTATCGCAATGAAGGTAACCGGGCAAGAATTTCTGCTCGGCAGCGGCTCGGCCCCGGCGACCTTCTCCGCGGGTACGTGCGGGCGAAACGTCTTCGGGCCGGGCTCCGCGACATCCCAGACCGGGCGATCTGAGGCGGGATCCAGCGCGCTGGACGGTGCTCGGCCGAGCAGCGTGCGGTCGTCGCTCGTGACCAGCGCGAAAGGGTAAGGCGAACGCTTAATTGACTCGAGGACGTCGGCTATGCGTTCGGTGGGACGGCACAGCACGGCGTCGTCGCGCATCACACGTCCGATGATCGGTGCGGCGGGCCTTTCGCCTTCGACGGGCAGGTTGTGCGCAAGCCAATCGACCTTCCCGGGTTCGTAGTCGTAGACCTCGGCGAAACCCAGCATCTCGAGCCGGCACGCGGCTCGTGGGCTGAGGTCTCAGAGTGAGTCCCAGCAGTACACAACCACCGGCCGGGTGCGATCGAGCACGGCGGCGTGACGCTCGTCGAGCTCGCGCAACGGCAGGTTGACCGCGCCGGGAAGGTGCACCGGGGCATAGTCGTCAGCGGGCAGTACCTCCACGACCTGCGCTCCGCTCTCGACCAGCTCCTGGAGTTTTTCCAGCCAAATGCGCGCCGCCATGGTGGAGTCACGTTACCTGGGTTCAGGAGTCAGCCGCATGTGCTGGGCGGCTGGCGGCGGCCGAGGCCGGCTGAGCGGCGGAGGGTGTGATGATCTCGAACCTATGCCAAGGCCAGCCATCAGCCTTGCTACGGTTAACCAGATGGTTAACGATCCGTTCAGGGCGCTCTCGCACCCGATCCGCCGCGGCATCGTCGAGCGGCTCGCCGAGGGCCCGGCGCCCGTCGGTGAGGCCACGGCCGGCTTCGGGGTGTCCAAGCCCGCGATCTCCAGGCACCTGAGGGTGCTGGAGGAGAGCGGGGTGGTGAGGCGCGTGGTCGAGGGCCGGACGCATCGGCTATCGCTCGAGCCCGAAGTGCTCAGCGTCGCGGCCGACTGGATGGATCGCCAGCGCGCCCTCTGGGGGCGCCTGTTCGATGTCGTCGATGAGCACCTGAAGGAGGACGCGCCGCAATGAACATGCCGCCGATCGTTTCGCGCCAGGACTGGGAGGCCGCCCGCCAGGAGCTGCTGGTGAAGGAAAAGGAACTCACCCGCGCTCGCGATGCGCTGGCGGCCGAGCGCCGCCGGATGCCGAGAATGGCCGTGGAGAAGCACTATCGCTTCGAGGGTCCGCGCGGCCCGGCCACCCTGCACGACCTGTTCGACGGGCGCCGTCAACTGATCCTGTACCGCTTCTTCTTCGACCCCGGCGCGACCGGCTGGCCGGAGCGCGGCTGCTATGGCTGCTCGATGATGGCCGACCAGCTCTCAAATCTCGTGCACCTGAACGCGCGTGACACCACGCTGGCTTACGTCTCGCGTGCCCCACAGGCGGAGATCGAGCGGTGGAAGAGAGGGATGGGCTGGGAGCAGATCCCCTGGTACACGATCACGGACGACTTCGACGCCGACTTCGATGTCGACGAGTGGCACGGCACCAATGTCTTCTTCCGCGACGGAGATCGGATCTTCCGCACGTACTTCGTCAACAACCGCGGCGACGAGGCCCTGGGCAGCACGTGGAGCTACCTGGACCTGACGGCACTCGGACGGCAGGAGGAATGGGAGGACTCGCCAGAGGGTTACCCACAGACTCCGCCCTACGGCTGGTGGAACCCCAACCCTGCGCGCAGCTACCGACTGGCTCAATAGGCGCCGCCCGGACATGACCGACGCCACCACGCTGCGAATTGAGCGTACTTACCACGCGCCCGCGCAGGCCGTGTTCGACGCGTGGACCAGCGAGAAGGTGCTTCGCCGTTGGTTTCACGCCGAGCACGACTGGGAGACGACCGAGGCCGAGGTCGACCTGCGCGTCGGCGGCGTCGTGCGCGTGGTCATGCGCGACCCACACAAGGACGTCGAGCACGGCGGCGGCGGTCGCTACACGGAGATCGACCCGCCGAAGCGCCTGGCGTTCACCTGGATCTGGGACGGCAGCACCACGCGGCAGCTCATCGAGTTGGACTTCGAGGAAACCGACGGCATCACCACGGTCCGCTTTACGCACAGCGGACTACTGAACGAGGAGGCCATCCGCTCCCACGAGTACGGCTGGAACAGAGCCTTCGACAACCTCGACCGCACCCTCCAGGCGGCGGATCCCGACCGATAGAAATTCGCGCAGCGCGGACTAGGTCCTGAGCACCGCGAGGGTCTCGGCAAACGCGGCGTCGGTCGCCTCCGGGTCATAGCGCGGTCCCACGTCGCGCCCGAAGGCGTGCTCGGCCTCGTACTCGCGCCAGCGGAAGTCGACGCCTGCCTTCTGCAGACCGCGCTTGATGACCGCACGGCCGCCCTCCGGCGTGTGCGGATCGTTGGTGCCGAAGATCAACAGCATCTCTCCGCGAACCTCCGATGCGCGTGCGAGCGACCCCGCGTCGGCGTCCTTGCCCAGTTTCCCATCGTGCAGACCGGTCGGATACCAGAGCGCCGTGGCGCGTACGCGCGGGTCACACGCGGCGCGGAAGCCCAGGTGGCCGCCGGTGCAATGCCCTGTCGCCCGGAGTCCGCCGTCGGCCACCCGGTCGTCGGCCTCGAGCCAGTCGAGCGCGGCGCGGATGTCGTCGTCGAAGTCGACGACGGGCGTTGCGTCCGCGTCCGCCTGGCCACGGCGCTTCCCGTCGTCGTCGAACCCGAGCACCGTCCCGGCGGGCTCGATGCGGTGGTAGATCTCCGGTGCGGCCACGACGAATCCATAACCGGCCAGTCGCATGCACCATCGCAGCGTTGAGGCGGTGAGCTGGAAGATGTCTGAGTAGAACACGACGCCCGGGTAGCGCCCCGGCGCCCGGGGGCTGGCGACGAACGTTCGCATCGCTTGCTCGCCAACCGGCACTTCGACGTATTCCTGCGAGATCACCATCGCGTTCAGTGAATCACCACGCCATGTACGCCGGCGGGCGCGCTGACTACGCTGCGCAGAGTGTCCGCGACGGTGACGCTCGAACCCTGGGGCAGTCGTGACCTGCCGCTGCTGCAGCGGCTGATGGGCGACGCGCGCATGACCGAGCACCTCGGTGGCCCCGAGAGCGCGGAGAAGCTGCGTGAGCGTCAGGGCCGCTATGAGCGCCTCGAGCGGGGCGACCGCATGCTCAAGATCGTCGACGTGGCGAGCGACGCCGGAGTTGGCTCCGTCGGCTTCTGGACGAAGGAGTGGCGCGACGAGCTTGTCTACGAAGTCGGCTGGATGGTCGTGCCGGAGTTCCAGGGCCGTGGCATCGCGGTGGCGGCGACCAAGCAGGCAGTCGAGCTCGCCAAGCGCGACAACACGCATCGCTTCATGCACGCATTCCCGAACGTCGACAACGCGGCGTCGAACGCGATCTGCCGCAAGCTCGGCTTCGAACTGCTCGAGGCGTGCGAGTTCGAGTTTCCAAAGGGGCACTTCATGTCCTGCAACGACTGGCGCCTAGACTTACACCGCCCGGACTGGGCTGTGCGCTTATGATTCGTTAGCGCCGTGGATTGGGAAACCGACTGATGCGACAGGGTCCGTGGACCGGCCGTTATCCGGCGGCTGCGGCGATGGTGATCTTCGCCCTGGTCCCGTACCTGGCGCTCTCTGCGGCACTCGAGCCGATCACCCCGATCATCGCCAAGGACCTGCACATGAGCCTGCAGGCGATGAGCCTCACCTCGGGCATGGCGAACGCCGGCTATGCCGTGGGCACAGTCCTGGCTGTGCTCTTGGCCCAGCATCTTCCACAGCGTCGGATGCTGGTCCTGTATGCCGCGCTGCTGGTACTCGGTTCCGTGCTCGCGGCGGCCGCGCCCGACGCGGGCTTCTTCATCACCGGCCATGTCCTGCAGGGCCTGTGCACGAGCCTCTTGCTGATCGCCGCCGTGCCCCCGCTCGTCGTGTCGTTTTCGCTCTCGAAGCTGCGGTGGACGGCGATGATCCTGAACGTCTGCATCTTCGGAGCAGTCGCTCTGGGGCCGCTGGTGGGGGGCATCCAGGCCCAGGCCAACGGGTGGCGTCCGTTGGTCTGGATCATCGCGGGTGTCGCGGCCGCGGCGCTGCTGCTGTCGCTGCTGACCTTTCAGGACGCGCCGCCGGCTGACCGCAGCGCCACTCGCAACCCGCTTCCGGTCGCACTGGCTGCCGCGGGTTGCGTGTCCCTGTTCTACGGCGCCTCGGAGCTGCTCACCCACCCGTTCGTGGACGTCATGACGCTCCTGCCGCTGGCATGTGGACTCGCGCTGATCGTGATCCTCCTCGTGTACCAGTACCGCGCCAAGCATCCGCTGCTGTGCATTCGCCCGCTCGGCAGCACGCTTCCGGTGAGCGGGATCGTGGTTGCGATGTCCGCCGCCGCAAGCTCCATATCTGCGGTCGCACTGGCCGCCGTCCTGCTCACAGACAAGTTCAGTCCCGTGCACCTGGGCCTGCTTCAGTTCCCCGAGTTCATCGCCGCGCTGATCACCGCGGTTGTGCTCGGGGTGGTCTTCCGTACGCGGGGTCTCCACTTCCTCGTGCTCGGAGGAATGCTCTCGCTGATCGCGGGGATCCTCGTACTCCTGTCTCACCTGCCGCCCACGTCACTGCGTATGGCGATCGGCTCTGGACTGGTCGGACTCGGCGTCGGCGGCTCGGTCGCGCCGGCCCTGTTCATCGCCGGCTTCTCGCTGCGCAACAACGCCCTGCAGCGCGTGTTCGCGATCATCGAGCTGCTGCGAGGAGTTGCAGCATTCGCGGTGGGGCCGGTGTTGGTGCACGTGGCCACCACGGTCGGAGGGAGCCCGGCGGCGGGGACCCGGACCGCGCTGTGGATCTGCTTCGGGATCGCGAGCGCCGGCACGCTGTTCGCGGTCTCCCTCTATGTGCTGGGCGGGGTACGGCCGCCGGCGCCGGCACTGGAGACCTGGCAGAGCGGCGAGGCGCCGGCATGGTACTCGCCGCCGCTGCTCGCCCGAGTCCGTGACTCCTCCAAGGCGACGGTTCTGACCGAACCGCTCGCCTGTGACGCGGGTGGACGCTATGGCGGCCCGCACAATGGCGACGCGGCGCAGCCCGCGGCCGATCGAGCCGGCGCAGCGACGTGAGCGCCGGCGACCTCGGCCCGGTGCTGTTCGCCTACGACGGCTCGGAACTAGCCGGGCTCGCGATCGACGAGGCGGCCCGGCAGCTCGCAGGCGGACGGGACGCCATCGTGCTGACCGTGTGGCGTCCGTTCGTGGTCGGGTTCATCCCGCCGCCGGGCGTCGAGTTCGACGCGGCGGCAACCGAAGAGGTCAGACGAGCTGCCGAGCAGACCGCCGCGCACGGAGCCGCGATGGCGCAAGACGCCGGCTTTCGCGCCGAGAGTCTCGAGCGCAACGAGGCGCCAACGTGGAAGGGCATCGCCCGCGTCGCCGACGACCGGAACGCGAGCCTGATCGCGCTCGGCTCGCACGGCAAGAGCGGTTTCGCAGGCGTGTTCCTCGGCAGTGTCGCTGCGGATGTGGCGGCGCACTCCGGGCGGACCGTCCTGATCGTGCACCGGGGCGCCTGAATCTCGCGTCGCTGCTGCGGCGGCTAATCAGCGGCCGGTCCCGAGGGCACCGGGTTGGGTGCGAGACCTGAGGTCTCCGTGACCCGGCGCCCCCGGGGCGCCCGCTACATCGAGACGCTGGTGCTGCTCATCGACGTCTCCCTCGCCGGCCCTGTCGACCTCGGTGGCGAATCGTTGCGTTCGCCGACGCCGAGCGATCGAGGGCAGACTTCTCAGGATTTGGCCGCGCCGGCGCTCCCGCCGTGCGCGAGGGGGATGCGGCCGCCGAGGGCACGGCGACCGGGAAGCGCGGGGTGTGGTCCACGGCGAATGCCGGGGTCCGGCCGAAGAGCGGGAACATGCCGCCCCAGCCGGTGGTCAGGAACTGCTGCGTGATCTGGTACATGGTCGACACGATCAGGTACAGGAAGACGCCGACCGGGATCGCGCTGCCGTACAGGACGGTGATCAGCGGCAGCCACAGCGACAGCGAGCGCTGCG
>DATIOJ010000139.1:0-16610 GCA_035473355.1 Candidatus Limnocylindrales bacterium | reverse complement strand
TCGATCGAGTACAGCGTGCACATCTCCGAGCTCCTGAAAGAAGTGCTGCCGCATGGCGGGGCCGATGCAGAGGAGCCGACGCCATAGCTACGGCCAAACGCGACCGACCGCATGCGTATCACGAGATCAAGGAGCTGATCGACGCCAACCAGGAGATCCTGATCTTCGGTCACAAGGACGCTGACGGCGATACCCTCGGCTGCAGCCTCGCGTTTGCCGAAGCCCTGCGGACCGAGGGCAAGGACGTGTGGGTCCTCGTGCCGCCCCCGCTGCCGCCGATGTACACGTTCCTGCCTGGTTTCGAGGACATCCAGGCCGAGCCACCGCACGGCGTCGACCCACAGCTCGTGTTCTTTTTCGACTCGGGCAATCTCGAGCGATCAGGCAGCGCGGTGCGCCGGATCGCCACGCACGCCACGATCATCAACGTAGATCACCATCCCTCCAACACGAGGTTCGGCGACATCAACGTCATCGACCCGAACGCGTCCGCGGTTGGACAGATGGTGCTGGAGATGCTGGATCACTTCGGTTATCCGATCACTCCAACCATCGCGACCAATCTCTACGTCGCCCTGCTGACCGACACGGGCGGGTTCCGCCATGAGAACACGACACCGGGAACCCTCGATGACGCCGCGCGGCTGGCGCGCCTGGGTGCCGATCCCGGCCGCATCGCGACGCAGGTCTACAAGATGCGGCCCGAGACGACGCTCAAGCTGAGCGGCCTGGCCCTCGCCACCATGCGCGTGGAGATGGATGGCCGCCTGGCGTGGGCAAAGGTCACGCGCCGGATGCTCAAGGAGGCGAGCGCGGTGATGGCCGAGTCCGAAGGCATCATCGACACCCTCAACAGCATCGCGGGACTCGAGCTGGCGATCCTCTTCAAAGAAGTTTCGAGCGACCTGACGAAGATCAGCGTGCGGAGCCGCGGCGCGGTTGACGCGGCGGCGCTGTGCGCGTCGTTCGGAGGTGGGGGACACATCCGCGCGGCCGGGGCGGAGATCGAGAAGCCGATGGAAGAGGCGGTCAAGTTGGTGCTGGGGGCCGCCAAGGAGGCGATCCTTGCCACCTCGCCCCAACCCTGACCCGGGCCAACCTCGCTTTCCAACCGGAGTCCTCAACGTCGACAAGGCCGCCGGGGAGACATCGTTCTCCGTCGTCAACCGGCTTCGCCGGCTGACCGGCGCGCACAAGGTGGGCCACGCGGGCACCCTCGACCCCCTGGCTGGCGGAGTCCTTCCGATCCTGTTCGAGTCGGCCACGCGCCTTGCGGACTTCGCCCACCAGCTGGAGAAGACCTACGTCGCCGACATCCATCTCGGCTTCGTCACCGCGACTGACGACGCCGAGGCAGAGCCGGAGGCGGTGGCCGATCCTTCGCACCTCACTGCTGCGGCGATCGAATCGGCGCTCACCGCATTCGTCGGCCGGATACTGCAGCAGCCGCCCGCCTACTCCGCCGTCAAGATCGATGGACAAAGGTCGTATCGCATCGCGCGGGGCGGCGTCATCGCCCGCCCGGCGGCGCGCGAGGTGCAGGTCTACTCGGCGGTGCTGCTCGACTTTGCACCTGGGCCGCGGGCGGTGGCTCGGGTGGAGGTCAGATGCGGAAGCGGCACATACCTGCGCTCCATCGCGCGCGACCTCGGCGCGCGGCTCGAGGTCGGCGGGTACCTGGGGCGACTGGTGCGGACGGCCTACGGGCCGCTGACGCTGGATCGCGCCACGGCTCTGGACGAGCTCACGAGCATCGATTCGGTGAGGGACAGGCTCCTTCCGGCGGAGGTCATACTGCCGGTCATGGAGCGGGTCCGGCTCAACGTCGAGCAGGCGGCTCAGGTGCGTCAGGGACGGTCCGTGCGCGTGCTGCCAGAGCCGGCGCCGGGACCGGTCCGGGCTCACGACGCGGACGGCCGGCTCATCGCGCTCGGCCACACCGACCCGCTGCGGCGCACCTTCGTGCCGGAAAAGGTGCTGAGCTGAAGGTCAACCTGGGGCTCCCCGCGGAGCCGATCGGGCCCGCGGCGCTGACGATCGGCAGCTACGACGGCGTGCACCTGGGGCACCTCGACGTGATCGGCCGCACGGTGGGCGCCGCACGAGAGGTGGGGGGACAGTCGGCGCTCATCACCTTCGAGCCCCACCCTCGCTGCGTGCTGGACCCGGCGAACTGCCCCTCCTCGATCACCACGCTGCGCGAAAAGCTCGACCTGGTCGAGCGGGCCGGGATCGACCACGCGATCGTGATGCGGTTCGACCGCGAGCTGGCCGGACTCTCGCCGCAGGAGTTCATCGATCGCCTCTCGGCGGCGATGGAGATCCGGCGCTGGGTGATCGGCTTCGACTTCGCGTTTGGGCGCGGCCGCACCGGAAGCGCCGAGTGGCTGCGCGCCCACGGTCACGACGTAGTCGTGGTTCCGCCGTTCAAGATCGAGGGTCGCGACCTGCACAGCTCGGAGATCCGCCGCCTCGTAACCTCGGGCGACGTGCACGACGCGAACAGCATGCTGGGCCGCGAGTACTCGATGTCGGGACCGGTCGAGGCGGGCGACCAGGTCGGGCGCCGGCTCGGCTTTCCGACCGCGAACATCGGGATCGAACCCAACAAGCTGGTACCCGCGCTGGGCGCGTACGCGGGTCGGGCGATCGCCCAGGAGGGTGACTTCGTGGCGGCGCTGTCGGTCGGCTACCGGCCGACATTCGGTGGCACGCAGCTGCGCGTCGAAGCGTTCCTTCTCGACTTCGAGGGCGACCTGTATCAGCAGCGGCTCGAGCTTCGCTTCAGCCGCTACCTGCATCCGGACATCAAGTTCGCGACGCCCGATGATCTCGTAGCCCAGCTCAAGAAGGACGTCGCCGACACTCGTCGCATCGTGGCGCGTTGAGCTCCGTCCTCGTCGTCGGCGGAGGGATCGCAGGCTACTGCGCTGCGCTCGCCGCGCGCCGCGATGGCGCCGAGGTCACGGTGGTGGCGCGGGCGCCTGGTGCGACCGCGCTCTACGCGGGCGGCATGGAGGTCGTCGACGACCTCGACTCGATCCTCGCGAGCCCGCATCACCCTCTCGCTCGCCTGGGCATGGATGCGGTCGGACTGGCCGCCGAGCTTGACATCGCAATCTCGACCCTGCAGCTCGCGCTCCGCAAGGACGGCGTGCCGTTCGAGGGCTCGTGGCGCACGCGCGGCCTCTATGCCGACATACATGGGGTGGCGCGACCGGCCAACCTCGTCCCCGAGACGGTGGCGAAGGGTGAGCTGGGAGCGCTTACAGGCAAGCGTGTCGCGGTGATCGGCGTTCCGCAGGTTGGCGACTACGACGCCGCCTCGACCGCGCAGGCGCTGAATGAGCTCCACGGCATCGAGGCCTTCGCCGAGGAAGTGTCGTTGCCCGACCTCCCGGAGGCGGCTTCGCTGACCGACCTGTACGGAAGGCGCGCCCCCGCGCCGCGAGCCCGTGGCGCCGCGATCGCGTACCCGCCCGGCTTCACCAATCTCCCGGCGGACGGATTCGAGCTCCTGGCGGCGCCGCCATCGCCGCATGGCTGGCGGCTGCAGCAGGCAATCGGGTTGGGCGCCATCGCCGCTCAGATCACGAGCTTCGACAGCACCGCCGGCCGCATCACGAGCGCCCGCACGACGCAGCGCACTTTCCGGGCCGACGCGTATGTGATCGCCACCGGCAGGCACATCGGCGGCGGGCTTCGCGCGGGCCGCACGACGTCCGAGCCGCTGCTCGAGCTCGGAGTCTTTTACGAGGGCGTGGCCGCGAACCGTCTCGCCACGAGGTTGCGCCACCTCAAGTACCTGGACGCCGCGGAGGAAATGAGGGTCGGCGTCATGACCGACCGGCGCCTGCACCCCCTGGCCGAGGATGGAACGGTTCCCTACTCCAACCTGTTTGCGGCCGGCGCCGTGCTCGGCGGCTACGACTACAGCGGGCCCTGCGGCTTCGGCGTTCCGATCCTGACCGGCTGGCTGGCCGGTCGGCACGCGGCGAGGCAGACGGCGTGAGGCAGGACCTCGAGAAGATCGTGGGCGCTGCCGCGGTCGACGAGCGCCCTGTGCGGGACCTCTGGCCCCTCGCGCTGATGGAGCAGCGCGCGGGAAACGGGGCGCCGCCTGTCCTTGTCGTGCGCCCCTCCGGTCGCGAGCAGCTCACCGCCGTGCTCCGCTGGGCGACTGCGAATCGCGTCGCGGTCACGCCGATGGGAGGAGGGACCGGAGTGTGCGGGGCGCTGGGACCCGAGCGCGGCGGGGTGGTGGTCGACATGGGCGCCTTTGATCGCGTGCTCGAGATCGACGAGACCAATCTCACGTGCCGCTGCGAGGCAGGAGTCAACGGCTACGCGCTGGAGCAACAGCTCAACGCGCGCGGGCTCACGCTCGGACACTTTCCAAGCTCGCTGCCCGGTACGACGGTCGGCGGTCTCTGCGCTACGCGTTCGGCCGGCCAGGAGTCGAGTCGATACGGAAATGTCGAGGACATGGTCATCTCGCTGGCGGTCGTGCTGCCCGACGGCACGTTCGCCGCGCCGCGACCCGGCCCGCGGTCCGCGGTTGGACCGGCGCTGCATCAGCTCTTCCTCGGCGCCGAGGGGGCGCTGGGCGTTGTCATCGGCGCTGTCTTACGCGTGCACCGGCTGCCGGAATCCACCGTGGGCCGCGGATACGCCTTTCCCGACCTCGACTCCGGCCTGGGCTGCATGCGCGAGGTCATGCAGGCGGGGATCCGGCCGCTCGTCATGCGGCTCTACGACCCGGCAGATGCGGCGTTCAACGGCTACGACCTGGGGGACGGGGAATGCGCGCTGGTGATAGCCACGGCCGGCCTGAACGAGGTCGCCGCCGCCGAGGCGCGCGCCGTGGAGGACTTCGCCCGGGGGGCCACGGCGCTCGGCCAGAGCCCCTGGGAACACTGGCAGCGCCACCGTTTCGACCTCTCGGCGCAGCGCATGAAGGCCTTGCTCGAGCCGGCCGGTTCTTATCTCGATACGATCGAGCTCGCCGCGCCCTGGACAGTCCTTCCGCAGCTGCACTCTCGGGTCAAGGCCGCAATAGCGGTCGGCGGACTTGCGTTATGCCATTTCAGTCATGCCTACGAGCAGGGCTGCTGCGCGTACTTCACGTTCGGCGGCTCTGGAGACAGCGAAGCCGATGCCCGGGCCGCATATGGACGCGCCTGGGAGGGAGCGATGAGCGCCGCGGCCGATCTTGGTGCGACGATCAGCCACCACCATGGGGTGGGACAGGTCAGAGCGAGGTGGGTCGCCGGCGAACTGGGAGGTTGGATGCGCGTGTGGCGAGCAGTGAGGGAAGGTATCGATCCTGAGGGCATCATGAATCCGCGTGCCGTCGGAGGCCGGTCATAGGCGGCCGGCCCGGCGCTCCGATCCTGTTCATCGTCAACCCTGCGTCCGGTGCGGGGAAGGCGGGGCGGGAGTGGGCCGCCGTGGAATCCTGGCTGCCGGCGAGCGGTCTCCCGTACGAGTCGGTCTTCACCACCCAGCCGCGTCACGCGACCGAGATCGCGCAGCGGGCGGTGCTGGAATCGCGCCCGCTGCTGGTTGCGGTCGGGGGCGACGGAACCCTCAACGAGGTCGTCAACGGTTTCTTTCGCAACGGCGCACCGCTGCCGACGACGAGCAAGCTGGCGATGGTGCCGCTGGGCACGGGCGGTGACTTCCGGCGCACGCTGCGGATCCCACTCGACCCGAGGCAGGCGATCGAGGTCGTGAAGGGCGGCATGGTGCGGAGGCTGGACGCGGGGTGCGTCACCTACCAGACTGCCGACGGTGCGACCGCAGTGCGTCACTTCATCAACATCGCGGACGCGGGAATCGGCGGCGACCTGGTGCACCGGATGAGCAACGGCGCCAAGCGACTCGGGAGCCTGGGCTACTCGGTGGCGGGGTTTCAGACGCTGCTCGGGTACAAGAACAAGCAGATGACCGTCGTGGTCGACGGCGTCACGCGCGAGCTGCCCGCGGCTCAGCAGGTCGTCGTCGCGAACTGCCAGTACTACGGCGGCGGCATGAGGGTCGCGCCCTCCGCGTCGCCCACGGACTCGGTGCTCGACGTGATCCTGGCCGGCGACCTGAGCAAGCTCGAGAGCATTCCGATGATGAGCGACATTCGCAGCGGCAAGCATCTCGACCGCGGCAATCCCAAAATTGAGCTCATGTACGGCAAGCGCATCTCCATCACCTCGAATGACCGCGTTCGGGTCGACCTGGACGGCGAGGACGTGGGCTTCCTTCCGGCGCTGTTCGAGATTCAGCCGGGCGCGATCGAGTTCGTCACGCCGCGTTGACGGCGGGCGCGCGCCGGGCGCATTTGTCTTGACGCGAGGGGTCATCGCGACCCCGCACCACCTCGCGTCGGAGGTCGGGGCACAGATCCTGCGCGACGGTGGCAACGCGATCGACGCTGCAATCGCGGCCGACGCGGTGCTCTGCGTCGTCTATCCCCACATGACGTCCATCGGCGGAGACCTGATGGCGATCGTATGGGCGGCCGGCGCAACGGCGCCGGTGGGGTTCATCGGAGCCGGCCGCTCGGGCGCGCGCGCCACCATCGACGAGGTCCGCTCGAGGGGCTTCGACGAGATGCCTGCGCGCGGAGTGCTCTCGGTGACGGTTCCCGGTACCGTCGAGGCCTGGGGTAGGCTCCTCGAGCGCTTCGGCAGCGTTGGCTTTGGCGCAGTGCTGGACCCCGCGGCAGGCCTCGCACAGGACGGCTACGTCATCTCGAAGGACCTCGCGGAGCATCTCCTGCGTGCGACCGAGCTGCTTCTTCGAGAGCCGCACGCATACGCGCTGTACCCGCCCATGGAACGAGGCATGCTGCTCCGCAATCCGGACCTTGCCTCGAGCCTCCGCGACATCGCGCGGCACGGGATCAATGGCTTTTATCGCGGAGAGATTGCGAGCGCGATCGTCGAGGCGGTCAAGCAGCGCGACGGCCTGGTGACGCGCCAGGACCTTGGCACGCATCGCTCCCAATGGGTCGAGCCGATCGCATTCCCATACCGCGATGCGGTCATCTACGAGCTTCCGCCGCCGACGGCGGGACTGGTTGCAGCCGCGTTCGCGTTGAGGCTGCAGGCCGGCCAGGAATTCCGCGCGGCGAGGGACGCGAGCTACGCGCTGCGCGATCGGTACATAACCGATCCCGACTTCTCAGTCGCTCCGGCCGAGATGTTTCTCAACCCCCAATCGGTGGCGACAGGCCCGGCCGACGTCACGCCGCGACGCGGCGACACCATCTATCTGTGTGCGGCAGACGAGCACGGCAATCTCGTCTCGCTGATCCAGAGCGTCGCGTACGACTTCGGCTCCGGCATCGTCGCGGAGGGCACCGGAATGCTGCTGCAGAACCGGGGCGCGTACTTCAAGCTCGACCCTCACCACGTGAATCGGCTCGAGCCCAAGAAGCGCACGATGCACACGCTGATCCCGGCCATGGCCGCACGCAACGGCCGGCCCTGGGCGGCCTTCGGCACGATGGGAGGGGAGCGCCAGCCTCAGCTGCAGGTGCAGGTGCTGAGGAACCTGGTCGACGAAGGCCTGGACCCCGCCGAGGCGGTGGCTCGGCCCCGGATGGCGGTCCTCGTCGACGGGGTCACGCTCGCCGTCGAGGCCGACTATCCCGGGGCGGCGGCCATGGCGCGGTCCGACAGCCGCGTCCAGCTCATGCCTGCCCGTCACCACATGCTCGGGCACGCGCACGCGATCGTGATCGACGGTCCGAGCCAGTGGCGCGGGGGCGCGGACCCGCGCTCTGACGGATCGGTCGAATATGTCGGATAGTCCGGACTATCCGAGCTCCGCAATTGTAAAAACCCCGGACTGTCCGGACTATCCGTGCATGTGGCTCGAAAAACGCCCAGTGCACGCTCACCCGTATACTTGCCTCCGAGTTTGGCAGTACAGAACGAAGTCAAAGGCAAGCTGATCGCGGAACACAAGCGCGCAGACAAGGACACCGGGTCACCCGAAGTCCAGATCGCGCTGTCCACCGCCCGGATCCGGGAGCTCACCGAGCACCTGAAGACGCACGCCAAGGACCACCATTCCCGCCGCGGCCTTCTGCTCCTGGTCGGCAAGCAGCGGCGACTGCTGAACTACCTGAGGGACACCGACGTCGAGCGCTACCGCGCTCTCGTCGCCAAGCTCGGAATCAGGAGATAGTCGGTTCGGCCGGACGCGCAAAGGAGCGCACCGGTAGGTAAATCGGGAGGACCCAGCACGGTAGCGCGGGTCAGCCTCTTAGAAGCTTTCACTAAGGACGTAGTCCTAAGCGGTAGCTGCTAGGAAACTGACCCAGAGTCGCACCGCCGGGTTCCTCCCACATTCATGGAGGTATCTGACGTGGCAGTTGTCACGAAGAACGTAGACGTCGCCGGAAGGCGAATTTCCCTGGAGACCGGGCGTGTGGCCGAACAGGCCAACGGCGCGGTCGTCATCCGTCAGGGCGACACCGTGGTGCTCAGCACCGCGGTGATGTCGAAGGAGCCGCGGGAGGGGATCGACTTCTTTCCCCTAACCTGCGACTACGAGGAGAAGCTGTACGCGGCGGGCAAGATCCCAGGCGCGTTCATGCGCCGCGAAGGGCGGCCCAGCGAGACGGCGATCCTCGCCTCTCGACTGACCGACCGGCCGCTGCGGCCCCTCTTCCCAGAGGGCTTCCGACTGGACGTGCAGGTCATCTCGACCGTCCTCTCGGTCGACCAGGAGAACGACCCGACCATCCTGAGCATCAACGGCGCGTCGAGCGCGCTCGTCATCTCGGACATACCGTTCCAGGGCCCGGTGGGCGCCGTGCGCATGGGCTACATCGACGGCCAGGTCGTCGTGAATCCGCCGATGTCGCAGATGGGCGACTCGGACCTGGACCTCGTGGTCGCCGGCACCGCCGACGCGATCCTGATGGTCGAGGCGGGCGCCAAGGGCGTCAGCGAGCAGGTGGTGCTCGACGCACTCGCCGCCGCGCATGACGCGATCAAGCAGATCTGCGCCGCTCAGCTCGAGCTGCAGCAGCAGGTCGGGCTCGAGAAGCGCGAGTGGATCCCCAACACGTACCCGGAGCAGATGCTCGAGATCGTCGGCGAGTACCTCGCGCTGCGCCTGGACCAGGTGCTGTACAGCCCGGATAAGGCGATGCGGGAGAGCGCCGTGGACGACCTTCGCACCAAGACGATCGTCGAGCTGGGCGAGCGTTTCCCCGAGCACGTCGACATCCTTGGCAAGCTGTTCGACAAGGCCCTGAAGGACCGGGTGCGCCAGCGCGTCGTCGAGGAGGGCATCCGGGTGGACGGCCGCGGCCTCAAGGATGTTCGGCCGATCACCGTCGAGGTCGGAGTGCTCCCACGCACTCACGGCTCAGGTCTCTTCACACGTGGCCAGACCCAGGCGCTGACCATCGCGACCCTCGGCTCGATGTCCGACCAGCAGAAGCTGGACGGCCTCACCGCCGAGGAGTTCAAGCGCTACATGCACCACTACAACTTCCCGCCTTACTCGGTCGGCGAGGCGCGGCCGCTGCGCGGCCCCGGCCGCCGCGAGATAGGCCACGGTGCGCTCGCCGAGCGCGCGCTTCTGGCAGTGATCCCGCCGGTCGAGGACTGGCCCTACACCATGCGAGTGGTCTCGGAGATCCTCAGTTCGAACGGCTCGACCTCGATGGCCTCGGTCTGCGGCTCGACGCTGGCGTTGATGGACGCAGGCGTCCCGATCAAGTCGCCCGTGGCGGGTATCGCGATGGGCCTCGTCACGCGCGAGGGCAAGTTCGCGGTGCTGACCGACATCCAGGGCGTCGAGGACGCGCTGGGCGACATGGACTTCAAGGTGGCGGGGACCAGGGACGGCATCACCGCGCTCCAGATGGACATCAAGATCAAGGGACTGACCCACGAGATCATGGCCCAGGCCCTGGAGCAGGCACGAGAGGCGCGACTCTTCGTGCTGGACAAGATGACCGCGGTGCTGCCGCGGCCGCGCACCGAGATGAGCCACTTTGCGCCGCGCATCACGACCATCCTCATCAACCCCGACAAGATCCGCGACATCATCGGCAAGGGCGGCTCGATGATCCGCAAGATCACCGAGGAGACCGGCGCACAGATCGACGTCGAGGACGACGGTCGTGTCTTCATCGCCGCGGTCGACCAGGAAGGCGGCCAGAAGGCGATCGACTGGATCAAGAGCCTCACCGACGAGGTCGAGGTCGGCAAGATCTACAAGGGCAAGGTCGTTCGCATCATGCCGTTCGGCGCCTTCGTCGAGGTGCTGCCCGGGCAGGACGGCCTGGTCCACATCTCCAAGCTCACCGATCACCGCGTGGAGCGGGTGGAAGAGGTGGCGAACATCGGCGATGAGATCGTGGTCAAGGCGGTCGAGGTCGACAGCCAGGGCCGGCTCAACCTGAGCCGCCAGGCGGCGATCGAGGAGCTGACGGCCAAGGGTCTGCCGATCGAGGAGAGCATCAACCCCGAGGTCATGGCGACCGCGCTGGCATCCCCCGCGCCCGAGCGGACGGGGGGATTCGGCGGCCGTGACCGCGGCGGCCGCAACGGCGGCGGCGGTCGCGACAGGCGGCCACGCAGAGACTGAGCGCGAATCTCCCCACCCACCGGCTTCGCCGGTGACCTCCCCGGCAAGCGGGGAGGTGAAGATCCGCGTCGCCGTAGCTGGATTTCGCGGCAAGGTCGGCTCGGTGCTCGCGTCGGCATTCGCTGTTGAGCCGGGGATCGAGTACGTCGGCGGCATCGGTCGTGGCGATGACCTCGCCGCGTTTCTGCACGATAAGAGACCGCGGGCGCTGGTCGATTTCACGCGGCCCGGCGAAGCGCTGCACAACGCCCTCGCCGCGGTCGCCTCAGGCGCGTCGCCGGTGGTCGGCACGACCGGCCTCTCGACCGCCGACGTCGACAAGCTCGAGACCGCGTGCAAGGCAAAACGCGTCGGGGGCATCGTCGCTCCCAACTTCGCGATCGGAGCGATCTTGATGATGCACCTGGCCGACATCGCGGCGCCTCATTTCGACGCGGCGGAGGTCATCGAGCTTCACCACGCGGGCAAGCTGGACGCACCGTCGGGCACCGCGCTGGCGACGGCTCGCCGGATGGCGGCCCGACGCAAGGACAAGCCCTTTGCCCACCGCAAGGCTGAGAAGGAGACGCTGGCCGGGACGCGCGGCGGGGAGGAGGGGGGCGTCGCCGTGCACAGCGTGCGGCTGCCCGGCTTCGTCGCCGACCAGGAGGTCATCTTCGGCCTGCCCGGCCAGACGTTGACGATCGCCCACCGCACGACGAGCCGCGAAGCGTACGTCCCGGGCGTGCTGCTCGCGATCCGGCGCGTCACCGCCGAGCCGACGTTCTATCGCGGCCTCGACGAGCTGCTCGGGTTGAGGCTTGGTTAGTCCGCCGAACCGGGTGCTGGTGTGGCAGTCACAGCTGGCGGCGAACGATTTTCCGCCGGTCTGCGCCATGACGGGCGCTCAGGCCGAGATGTGGCGGAAGTTCACGTTCTCCAAGACACCACCCTGGGCCTTCTGGGTCGGCGGACTGCTGCTTTCGGCGGCACTCGCGGAGCGAGTCAGCGGATACCTCCCGCTGACGCGCGCAAGCGCCCGAAAGATCCGTATCGTCCGTTGGTCGTTCGCGGGGCTGATACTTCTCGGCTTCGTCCTGTGGGCGACAGGATTCGCCGTGGCCTCTATTGCGAACGGCGCAATTTTCGAATTTCTATTCCTGGCAGGGCTGGGCGCCATGTTTGGGGGCGTAGTGGGCACGTTCCTTGGGCGGGCCGCGATGGGTCCGAGGGGCAAGCTGCTCGATCTACAACCAGGTTACTTCCAGCGACTCGTCGAGCTCACCAACGTGCATCCCGCATTTGCCGCTGCAGTTCAGCAGCACCAGCAAATGCGAGCGCAGCAGACATACCAGCCGCCTCCACCACCTGCAAATTGGAAGTAAACTGACGCCCGTGCCCACCCCCAAGCGATTAAACGTTGCTGTCGTAGGTGCGACTGGTCTCGTGGGCAGCGAGATGCTCAAGATCCTGGCCCAGCGACAGTTTCCGGCCGAGACCATCCGCGTCTTTGCGTCAGACCGGTCGGTGGGCAAGCAGGTCCCGTACAACGGCCACACGCTAAAGCTCGAGCATCTCGACGAGTCTTCGTTCAAAGACATCCACATCGCGATGTTCGCCGCCGGCGCGGACGTTTCATTGATGTACGGGCCGATCGCCGCCGAGGCGGGCGCGCTCGTCATCGACAAGAGCTCGGCTTGGCGCATGAAGGCCAACGTGCCGCTCGTCGTGCCGGAGGTCAACCCAAATGACATCCGCGACAACGAGGGGATCATCGCCAGCCCGAACTGCACCACGATCCCGCTCACGATGGTGCTCGAGCCGCTGCGGCAGAAGGTGGGCGTCGAACGCGTCATCGTGTCGACCTACCAGGCTGCATCCGGCGCGGGCCGGGCCCTGGCCGACGAGCTCGAGGACCAGACCAGAGCGATCGCTGCCGGAAAGACTCCAGAGGTGGGCGCGACCACGCATCAGCTCGCGTACAACGTGATCCCAGGCGGCTGGAAACCGCAGCAGTACGGCTACAACGAGGAGGAGATGAAGCTCGTCAACGAGACGCGCAAGATCCTCCACGAACCGGAGCTGAAGATCGCCGCGACCTGCGTTCGAGTTCCCGTTTCCGTCGGCCACAGCGAGTCGGTGATGATCGAGACCGGCGAAGCGATCGAGCCGGACGAAGTCCGTGCGATTCTCGAGCGTGCGAAAGGCGTGGTGGTCGAAGACGACCCTGCCGCGCGACAGTACCCGACGCCTCTGCACGTGGCCGGTCGCGACGAAGTCTTCGTCGGGCGCATCCGCAAGGACCTCTCGTCGGATAAGGGGATAGCGCTCTGGATCGTGTCCGACAACCTGCGCAAGGGTGCCGCGCTCAACGCGGTGCAGATCGCCGAACAGGCAATTGAGATGGGAGTGCTGGCGAAGTGACAAAAGAGATCGGACGCCTACTGACCGCGATGGTCACCCCGTTCAAGGCCGACGGCGCGGTCGACTACGACGCCGCCGCGCGACTGGCGGTGATGCTAGTCAACGACGGTTCCGACGGAGTCGTCGTGTCGGGCACCACGGGCGAGTCGCCAAGTCTGACCGACGTCGAGAAGATCGAGCTGCTGCGCGCGGTCAAGGAGGCCATCCCGCGCCATGACGTAGTCGTCGGCACGGGGAGCAACGACACGCATCACTCGGTCGAGCTGTCGAAGCTCGCGATCAAGGCGGGCGCGGACGCGCTGCTCGCCGTGGTCCCGTACTACAACAAGCCGCCGCAGGATGGCATGTACCAGCACTTCAAGGCCATCTCCGAGATCGGCCCGACCATCATGTACAACATCCAGGGCCGCACGGCGGTCAACATGACTGCCGCCACCACGCTGCGGTGCGCCGAGCTGCCGGGGATCATCGGCGTCAAAGAGGCGAGCGGCGACCTGGACCAGATCGGGCTGGTCTGCGCGGGCAAGCCGTCACGTTTCAAGGTCTGGAGCGGCGACGACAGCTGGACCCTGCCGGTGCTCGCGGTCGGCGGCTACGGCGTCATCTGCGTCGTGTCGCACATCGCGGGTCGGTCGATGCAGCGCCTGATCGAGGCGTACGGCAAAGCCGACACCGACGTGGCGCGCGACATCCACCTGGGGTTGCTGCCGGTGATCAAGGCGCTGATGACCACGGCCGCCAACCCGGTGCCGATCAAGTCCGCCCTCAACGCGATGGGTTTCAACGCGGGACCGTTCCGGCTACCCCTCGTGCCGCTGACCGACGATCAGCTGAAGTCCGTGCTCAAGACGATCAAAGACGCGGGCGAGTTCATCACGTATGCGAAGCCAGGAGTGAAAGTCGCTTAGCGCACCGTCCGAGCTGCTGCAGCTCCACGACACCATCCGGGCCTGCAAGAACTGCAGCCTGCATGCCACCCGCACGCAGGCGGTCCCCGGGATCGGACCGGCGCCGACCAACATCATGATCGTCGGCGAAGCGCCGGGCTTCAACGAGGACCGCCAGGGTGAACCATTCGTCGGAGCCGCGGGCAAGCTGCTCGACACGTTGCTCGCGCGGATCGGGCTCAGCCGGGCCGACGTTTACATCACCAACGTGCTCAAGTGCCGGCCGCCGATGAACCGCGACCCGCTCCCCAACGAGGTCGAGGCGTGCTCTCCGTATCTCAAGCAGCAGCTCGACCTGATCCAACCCAAGGTCGTCTTGATCCTCGGCCGCCACGCGCTCGAGCGCCTGATGCCCGGCCAGGGCTCGATCTCCCGAATTCACGGCAGCCTCATCCGCCGGGGCGACGTGGCCTACGTGCCGCTGTACCATCCGGCGGCGGCGCTGCACAACGGATCGCTGGTGGCCGACCTCGAGCGCGATTTCGACGCGCTCAAGCGCTACCTCGACCAGCTCCTCGCACCGCCACCACCTCCGGCGCCGGTGGCGGTTCCGCCCGCGGAGTCCGAGCAGCTACGCCTGCTGTAAAGCAATTCCCCACGAAATCAGAGCCTGCGCCGTGATTTCGCGGGGGCCCCTGTGAAAACCCCGCGCCTCCGGTACCTCCCGCTGGGCGGGCTCGGCGAGGTCGGGATCAACATGTGGGCGCTCGAGTGGGAGGACAAGATCCTCGTGGTCGACGCAGGGCTGATGTTCCCGCAGGAGGACATGCTCGGCATCGACCTCGTCCTGCCCGACATCTCGTACCTGCTCCACCGCGAGCGTGAGGTGCTCGGCGTCTTCCTGACCCATGGCCACGAAGACCACATCGGCGGCTTGCCCTTCGCACTGAAGAGGCTGAACGTGCCGGTGTACGGCACGCGGCTCACCCTGGGCCTGCTCAAACCGAAGCTCAGGGAGCATCGCATCCTGCGCGAGGCGGACCTGCGCGAGGTGCGGGTCGGCGATTCTATCCAGCTCGGACCGTTTCGCCTCGAGACGATCGCCGTCTGCCACTCGATCCCCGATGCGGTGGCCCTCGCCATCAGCACGCCCGTGGGACGCGTCGTCTACACGAGCGACTTCAAGCTCGACCCGGCGCCGCCGGACGGCCTGCCCACTGACATGGAGCGCTTTCGCCGCCTTGGAGACGAAGGCGTCCTGCTGCTGCTCAGCGACTCCACGAACGCGGAGCGCGAGGGACACTCGGGCTCCGAACGCGACCTGCATGATCCGTTCGAGCGCATCTTCAGCGAGGCGCCAGGCCGCATCGTCGTCGCCAACTTCGCGTCCAACATCCACCGCGTCCAGCACCTGGTCCGCATGGCGGCGCAGTTTGAGCGGCGGGTGGCGGTGGTGGGACGCAGCCTGCAGCAGAACATCAAGACGGCGCGCGAGCTCGGCTTCCTGAAGGTGCCTGACGGCGTGACCATCCCGCTCGCCGACTACGAACGCGTTCCGCCCTCGAAGCTGCTCGTGCTCACGGCGGGAAGTCAGGGCGAGCCGATGTCGGCGCTGACCCGATTCGCGGCCCAGCGTCACCCGTTCATCAACGTGCTCAAGGACGACTGGGTCGTGATCTCGGCCCGGCCGATTCCGGGCAACGAGCGCATGGTCCACCAGACCGTGAACAACCTGTACCGGCACGGCGCTCGCGTCTTCTACTCCGAGGTGGGCAACGTCCACGTGACGGGTCATGCGCAGCGCGACGAGCTTCGTGAGATGCTCGACGCGGTTCGCCCTCGATATTTCATCCCGGTCCACGGCGAGTATCGCCAGCTCTACCTTCACTCGGAGCTTGCGGTCGAGTCCGGAATCCCGCGGGATCGCATCGCCGTGGTGGAAGACGGCGAAACGGTCGAGCTGACCTCAGACGAGATGACGCGCGGCGAAAAGGTGAGCACCGGCCTTGTCTACGTGGACGGGCTCGGCGTGGGCGACGTGGAGCAGGTGGTGCTGCGCGACCGGCGTCAGCTGGCGGAGGACGGCATCCTGGTCGTGACGCTGGCGCTCGATCGGGACACCGGCTCGGTGCGCGCCGGACCCGACCTCATCTCACGCGGGGTTATCGAGCCCGAGCTGTCGGTCCGCCTGATGGCCGACGCTCGCGCGGAGGTGCTGGCCGGCATCGAGCGGCTGGCGGAGACGCGGTCCGACCTGAACGTGCTGAAGGAGACGATCCACGACGCCGTGTCGAAGACCGTCTACAGGCAGACGCGCCGCCGTCCTATGGTGATCCCGGTGATCACGGAGATATGAAAGCCGCCTGGTCGGCAGCTCCCAACCCGGATAGTCCGGACTATCCGAAGGTGTCGGCATGAAACTCCCCCCGTTGGCGCTCATCGCGCCCAGCCTGTGTCCGCGCTGCGACCAGCCCGCGATGATGCTCAACCATTCGGAGGAGGGGAGATGCGCGCACTGCGGGCTGCAGCTGCACCAGTGCGCGAGCTGCCGGGGCATCGCGGGACCATTCGACCGTTACTGCGGTTTCTGCGGGCACGAGATGGTGCAGGGCGAGAAGCGGCCGCTGTGGTGGCGGTTGTGGTTCCTCGCCGCGCTGCTTCCGGTTGCCCTGGGACTCGCATACGGCATCGCGCAAGCGCAGGTCCATC
>DATIOJ010000138.1:0-19564 GCA_035473355.1 Candidatus Limnocylindrales bacterium | reverse complement strand
GTCGGCCCCGAGCTGAAGCTCCACGAATGCGGCCTGCCCAAGAAGATGGCCCTCGAGCTCTTCAAGCCGTTCGTCATGCGCGAGCTCGTGAACAAGGGCTACACCACCAACATCAAGTCGGCCAAGCGAATGGTCGAGCGCAGCCGGACCGAGGTCTGGGACGTCCTCGACGAGGTCATCCGCGACCACCCGGTCCTGCTCAACCGCGCTCCGACCCTGCACCGCCTGGGCATCCAGGCTTTCATGCCGGTCCTGGTCGAAGGGTCCGCCATCCAGATCCACCCGCTCGTGTGCGCAGCCTTCAACGCCGACTTCGACGGCGACCAGATGGCCGTGCACGTGCCGCTGTTCAGCGGCGCGATCGCCGAGGCGAAAAACCTGATGATGTCCTCGCAAAACATCCTGTCCGCGGCGGACGGCCACCCCGTGGTCGCGCCGACCCAGGACGTGGTGCTGGGCTGCTACTGGCTCACCGCGACCCGCGGCGAGCAGCCGGCGGACACCTCCAAGCTGCGCAACTTCAGCTCGCAGAACGAGGTTCTGCTCGCGCTCGAGAGCAAGGTGGTGAAGCTCCAGGAGTGGATTCGCGTCAGGGTAGGCGACCAGACGATCGTCACGACCCCGGGACGGGTCGTGTTCAACCAGCCTCTTCCAGTCGGCCGCAGGCCTATGGACGAAGAGTCGATGGTGCCGCTGCCGTTCCAGAACGCCCACTTCGACCGCAAGCTGCTGCGCGTCCTCGTCGCTGAGCTGTACCGGTTGTACGGCAGCGACGTCACGGCGAGCGTGGTCAACGACATCAAGCGCCTTGGCTTCCGCTACGCCACCCAGGCCGGGATCACGGTGTCCGCCATGGACATCCCGCACCCGGACACGAAGTGGGAGATCATCCGCAGCACCGAGAAGGAGGTCGCCGACGTCGAGCGGATGTACCGCCGCGGCGTCATGACCGAGGACGAGCGCTACCGCAAGGTCATCGAGCTCTGGCAGCGTGCTTACGAGGAAGTGGGCGCGCAGACCGAGGTCGCGTTCGACAAGTTCAGCCCGATCTGGATGATGATGGGCTCGGGCGCCCGCGGCAACATCCAGCAGATTCGCCAGCTCGCGGGAATGCGCGGCCTGATGGCCGACCCGACGGGCCGGATCATCGACCTGCCGATCCAGGCCAATTTCACCGAAGGCCTGACCGTGCTCGAGTACTTCATCTCGACCCACGGCACCCGCAAGGGTCTCGCCGACACCGCGCTCCGCACCGCCGACTCGGGCTACCTGACGCGGCGTCTGGTCGACGTCGCCCAGGACGTGATCGTGCGCGAGGAGGACTGCGGGACGACCAACGGAATCTGGATTCGCGACATCACGCCGGAGCGGGCCAAGAACGAGCCGATCTTCGAGAAGATCGCAGGCCGGGTCGCGGCGGAGGACGTCTCCGTCAAGGGCAAGGTGCTCGTGCCGTCCGGCCAGTCGATCAACGACGACCAGGCGCGCGAGATCATCGCCGCCGGCGTTCCCGTGAAGATGCGCTCAGTGCTCGTGTGCGAGGCTCGCGAGGGCGTCTGCCGCACGTGCTACGGGCGCAACCTGGCGACCGGCAAGCTGGTCGAGATCGGTGAGGCGGTGGGCGTCATCGCCGCGCAGTCGATCGGCGAGCCCGGCACCCAGCTGACCATGCGCACGTTCCACACCGGCGGTGTCGCCGGCGTGGACATCACCCAGGGCCTGCCCCGCGTGGAGGAGCTGTTCGAGGCTCGCATCCCCAAGGGCAAGGCCATCATCTCCGAGATAGACGGCGAGCTCGAGATCATCCGCCAGGAAGGCTCGCGCAAGGTGCGCGTGACCTCTCGGGAGGAGTTCGAGGTCTCGTACCCGCTCGAGGCCAAGATGGAGTCGCTGGTCAAATCCAGCGACGACGTCATGGAGGGCCAGGAGCTCGCCCGCGACTCCAAGGGCAGCTCGATTCGGACCCGGCACGCCGGGAAGGTCGTGGTCTCGCCCAAGGAGATCACCGTCCGCACGGTGGACGAAGAGGTGCGCGAGTACGCGATTCCGCACCAGGTCCGCATCCGGCCGGAGCTCGACCGGCGCGACAACCAGAAGGTTGTGATCAAGGCCGGCCAGCAGATCACCGAAGGCTCGATCTCACCGCAGGAGCTGCTCCACATCCTCGGCAAGGAAGCTGTGCAGACGTTCCTCGTGGACGAGGTCCAGAAGGTCTACCGGTCGCAGGGCGTCGACATCAACGACAAGCACATCGAGGTGATCGTGCGGCAGATGATGCGGAAGGTCCGCATCGACTCGGCCGGCGACACCGGATTGCTGCCGGGCGAGATCGTCTCGCAGTGGGAGTACGAAGAGGCCAACGCGCGGGCGCTGGCGGAGGGCGGAGAGCCCGCCACCGCGCAGACCGTGCTGCTGGGCCTGATCAAAGCGGCTCTGAACACGACGTCGTGGCTGTCCGCGGCCTCGTTCCAGGAGACCACCCGTGTGCTCACCGAGGCCGCAATCTCCGGCAAGGTCGACCGTCTGCGCGGCCTGAAGGAGAACGTGATCATCGGCAAGCTGATTCCGGCCGGGACCGGGCTCGACTACTACAAGAAGCAGCGCGAGCAGGCGGCCCGGATCCTCGAGGAGGAGCCGATCGACCTGGAGACGCTATCGGTGTAAATATGAGAGGAAACCTCGCGGTTTCCTCTCATCGCGCCGTCGGCAAAGCCGACCCGGCCGGCGGCCGGGCAAGCGGCCCTGCTCTCCTTCCCTGATGTTCGGTCACATCTAGAAATCAAGCCCGATTTGGGTTAATCTCACGGTTACGTGCACAAGGGGGCGCCCGCCAGGGTGACCCCTTTTTTTCACGAAAGGGCACCCAGGTTCCCTTTCGTGGGCTATCCCTCCTGTTGATTGGGGGGTGCAAGTTGTCAGGCGGGGAACGTGGCTTGGCTGGGAAGCCTGGGGGCGGCCGGAGTGAATCCGGCCTTCAGTCAACGCGTGTTTAAGATGGGTTCGTGAATCTAAGCCGACGGCTCATTCCTGCCCTCGCAGTTGCGCTTCTCGCCGCCACCGCCTGCCAGCAGGGCGTGACCGTCGGACCCAAGCTCGCCAAGGACCAGGTCCTCCGCCTGATGCTCGAGGACCAGCCCGCGTCGCTGGACCCGGGCCAGACCCAGTACCCGTACGAGACGGCCGTCCTGCGCGCGATCTCCGAACCGCTGCTGAGACCCAACCCCGACCTGAGCGGCGTCGTGCCCGCGGCTGCGCAGAGCTTTGACGTGAACGCCGCCGGCACGGCCTACGTCTTTCACCTGCGCACCAGCGCGAAGTACTGGGATGGCACTCCGGTCAAGGCACAGGACTTCGTCTACGCGTGGCAGCGGTTGATCGACCCGCGGCTCGCGGCGCCGAACGAGACGCTGTTCGCCGCGGCGGTGCTCAACGGCGATCGCGTCTCGCTGCTGGACCCCCAGCGCGATGCCTCGACCATCGACGGCGCGCTCAACACGCTGGGGCTCAAGGCGGTCGACGACCACACCTTCCAGGTCCAGCTCGCGCGGCCCGACCCGGCGTTCATCTGGCTCGCCGCGATGCCGGCGTCCGGACCGATCCGCAAGGACATCGTCACCAAGAGCGGAGACAAGTGGGGGAGCAGCCCCGACTCGCTTCTGACCAACGGTCCGTTCAAGGTAACCGAGATGGTGAAGAACGACCACATCAGCGTCGAGCCCAACCCCGGCTACTGGGGAGGCAAGCCGACGCTGACCCGCATCGACTTCGTCATCGTCAACGACGGCGCGGTCGCGCTCACGAAATACAAGAACGGAGAGCTCGACGAGGTACGGGTCGACCTGCCCCAGGCCCCGAGCGTGGCGCAGGACGAAGCGCTGAAAAAGCAGCTGATCAAAACGCCGGACCTGACGGTGTTCTGGATGACCTTTCGCGTCAACTCGCCGCCGCTCGACAATCTGTTGCTCCGCCGAGCGCTGTCGCAGGCCGTGGACCGCAACGCATTCGTGACCCAGGTGCTTGCGGGCGAGGGCAGGTCGGCCGGCACTCTGATCCCATCCGGCATGCGCGGGTACACGCCGAGCCTGACCACTCAGACGTACGACGTCGCGCAGGCGCGCGCCACGCTCGCCTCCTCCGGCCTGACGGCCAAGCAGGTGTCGCTGACGCTTTCCTATGACCAGTCGAACGACTTTCGAAAGAAGGCGGCGCAGTTCGTGCACGACCAGCTGGTGACGAACCTCGGCATCAACGTCGTCCTGCAGGGGCTCGACCCCAACACGCTCGGCTCGAACAAGGACGCGGGCCAGTTCCAGATCACAGGCCCGGACGGATGGACCGCGGACTACCCCGACCAGGCGGACTGGTACGACAACTTCCTGACGACGAGCTCCTACAACGTTTCGCTGTGGCAGAGCCCGCAGTACGACAACTTCGTCCGCGTCGCGCGCACCGACATACAACCCGCACGGCGCGACCAGGAATACCTGCAGGCGCAGTCGATGCTCGTCGGCGATGTTCCGGTCGCCTTCATCGCGCAGACGGAAAGCTGGTACCTGGTCGAGCAATACGTCCGCGGCGTGGTGACCTCGCCGGTCGACGAGTGGCCCGGCGCGCTGGCCCCGGCGCAGCTGTCGATCGCGCCGCACTGACCTCGAAAGGCAGCGGCCGGCCGCCATTTTCGAACGACTGTTCGGCCACTTAGTCCGCTGGCCGCTTGACTATTGTGAGTCGGCCACAACAGAATTCGGATTGGCCGCAGAGGCTGTGAGTAAGACCTGCCGCCGGCGCACTCTCGCCCCGCGCTGCGCGGGAAGAAGGCTGCAGGATGAGTCTGAGAGGTAAGACGCGTATGCATTTACGTAGGAGCATTCGGGCGTTGACGCTCGTGAGCGCCGCCGCCATCGTGGCGATGGCGTGCGGCGGATCAACCACGACGTCCAACCAGAACATGGCTTCCGCCGACAAACAGATCCTGCGTGTCAACGACGCGACAGAGCCGAACAGCTACGACCCGACGCAGGAGACATACAGCTATGAGTACGCAGTTGGGCGTGAGGTGTTCGAGCCTCTGCTCACTCCAAAGGCCGACCTGAGCGACGTCCAGCCGGCCGGGGCTGCGAGCTATAGCGTTTCGTCCGACGGCCTCACCTACACGTTCAAGCTCCGCTCGAACGCAAAGTGGAGCGACGGCAAGGCCGTCACCGCCAGCGACTGGGTTTACGGCTACAAGCACTTCCTTAACCCGGCCCTGGCCGCCGGTTACGTCGACCCGTTCTTCGACGGCACGATCAAGGGCGCCGACGGCTACGCCGCCGTGGACGTCACCAGCGCGAGCCAGATCGACAGCTTCCTGTCCGGCCTGGGACTCTCGGCGCCTGACCCGAACACGTTCGTGATCACGCTGCAGCACCCCGCCGCCTTCTTCAAGTGGGTGGTCAGCCTGTGGGTTGCAGTGCCAATCCGCAAGGACATCGTCGAGCAGGCGGCCGGCGGGTCGTTCCCCTCGACCGACACCACCAAGCCTGAGGTCTGGGCAAACAACCCCAGCACGATCGTCGGCAACGGTCCGTTCAAGATCTCGGAGATCGTCTCCAAGGACCACACGACGTTGGTGCCGAACACCAACTACTGGGCCGGCGCGCCTCACCTTCAGCAGCTGATCGAGTACTACATCGCCGACGGCAACACCGCTTTCTCCAAGTACCAGACCGGCGCGCTCGACATCATCAACGTCCCGGTGGCGGACGTGACGGTGGTTCGCGGCGACGCGAAGCTCAGCAAGGAAGCGACGCTCTTCCCTGAGCTGACCACGTTCTGGATGACGTTCAACGCGCATGAGGCGCCGTTCGACAACAAAGACGTCCGCATGGCGTTCGCGAAGGCCCTCGACCGCGACAAGCTCACCAACGACGTGCTACACGGCACGGACAAGCCGATCCAGAGCTTCATCCCGAAAGGGATGGCCGGTTACGACACCTCGGACAACGCGCAGAGCTTCGACCCCGCGGCGGCCAAGGCCCTTCTCACGAAGGCCGGCGTCACGGCAGACCAGCTCAACAAGTTCAAGCTGCTGACCCGCAACTCGAGCGGCAGCAAGACGATCAACCAGTACATCATCAACCAGTGGAACACCAACCTCGGGCTGAACATGCAGCTCGACGTCATCGACAGCAAGACGGTGACCCAGAACATCCGCAAGGGCAAGTTCGACATCTACGGCCCGGACGGATGGGGCGCCGACTACCCTGACCAGCAAGACTGGTTCGACATCTTCACCTCCGCGGCATGCCACAGCCTCAACTGGGGCTGCGTGAACCTGCCGGGCTACGACGACCTGGTCAAGAAGGCCGACACCGAGCTCAACCAGCAGCAGCGCAACGCGGACTACCTGACCGCGCAGAAGATGCTGATCGACAACGCGGTGGTCGGTTTCGCCTACCAGCAGTACGAGTACGACCTGATCGCGCCGTACGTGCATTACACTTGGACTCCGTTCGATGCGGAGTACGTACCAGGGAGCCTCAACTTCTCCAATGCGTACATCACCACCCATTAGCAGGTCTTAGTTGGCAGTAATCAGTGGGCGCCCCGCGAGGGGCGCCCTGCTGCCGTCCCGGCTGGTCAGCCTGGGCAACAGCCGGACCGGCAGCCTGGTTGTCTTCATCATCCGGCGCATCCTCTGGCTGATCCCGATCCTCTTTTTCGTCATCACGATCACCTTCGTCCTCATGCACCTTGCGCCGGGCAGCCCCTGGGACAAGAACGGAGGGCGGCAGCTCTCGCAGACGGTGGTCAACAACCTCAACGCGCGCTACGGCTTGAACAAGCCGGTCTACCAGCAGTACGGCCTCTACCTCTGGAACGTCGCGCACTTCGACTTCGGTCTCTCCTACCAGTACCAGGGCAAGACCGTTTCCGCCTTGCTGCTCGAGGGGTGGAAGTACACGGCGACGCTCGGCACGCTGGCGTTCCTGCTCATCGTCCCTGTTGGTGTCTCGCTTGGCGTGCTCGCCGCGCTGCGCCAGAACACCCGGATCGACTACATCACGATGGGCTTCTCAACATTTGCGGCGTCCTTTCCCAACTTCGTCGTGGGCATGCTGATGGTGGTCGCGTTCTCGGTGCTGCTCTATAAGTGGACGCAAGGGAGCTTCTTCTTACCGTCCGCCGACTTCGCGCTCGACGACCACCTCGTCCTGCCCGTGATCACGCTCGCCCTGTTTCCGATCGCCTACACGGCGCGGCTGACTCGAGCCAGCACCCTGGAGACGATCCGCCAGGACTACATCCGCACGGCTTGGGCCAAGGGCCTGCCGGAGCGGCTGGTCGTGATCAAGCACGTGTTGAAGAACTCTCTGATCCCGGTCGTCACGACGCTCGGGCCGCTTTTCGCGTTTCTCGTGACGGGCTCGGTGATCGTGGAGCAGATCTTCAACATCCCAGGCATCGGACGCGCTTTTGTCACCGCGGTCGCGTCCTATGACTATCCGATGATTCTTGGCACCTCGATCCTCTTCGCGATCGTGATCGCGATCGCGAACCTGGTCGTGGACGTCCTGTACGTGTTCATCGACCCCCGCGTGAGGCTCACCTGATGGCCGCCATCCCGGTCGGCGCGCTCGAGCAGTCGGCCGACTGGGAGGTCCCTGAGCAGCAGATCGGGCTCTGGCAGGACGCGTGGCATCGCTTCCGCCGCAATCGCCTGGCCATCGTCGGAGCGACCGTGGTGCTGCTGCTCGTCGTGATCGCGATCACGGCCCCGCTGCTCGTCCACTTCAAGCTGATCCCAGACCCGTACACGCAGCAGGTCGAGAACATCGAGGTCGGGCCTGTCACGGCGGGTCACCTGCTCGGCACCGACGAACTGGGCCGGGACACGTTCAGCCGGCTGCTGTACGGCAGCCGCGTTTCCCTCGCGGTGGGAATCCTCGTTCAGTTCATCATCCTGCCCATCGGCCTGGGCATCGGGCTGGCCGCGGGCTACTTCGGCGGTCGGATCGACAACATCCTGATGCGCTTCACCGACATCTGGTACGCGTTCCCGGACCTGCTGTTTGTGCTGGTCGTGGTCTCGGTGTTCCAGCAGTACACCTTCGGCAACGTGATCGCCCAGATGGTGATGATCTTCGGGGCGATCGCCCTCGTGAACTGGGTGGGGCTGGCCCGACTGGTCAGGGGACAGGTGCTCTCGATCAAGGAGAAGGAGTTCATCGAGGCGGCAAGGTCGTCTGGATCGCCGCCGATGAAGCTCATCCTCAAGCACCTGCTGCCCAACTCGCTCGGCCCGATCATCGTGACCCTCACGTTCGGCATCCCCCAGGCCATCTTCCTCGAGGCGGTGCTGAGCTTCATCGGCTTCGGCATCCAGCCGCCGACCCCGACCTGGGGCCAGATGGTCAACAGCGGCTACGAAAGCATCTACGCGAACCCGAGCTCGGTGGTTTTTCCAGCCATTGCCATCGGGTTCACGCTGCTGGCGTTCTCTTTCATCGGGGATGGCCTTCGGGACGCCCTCGATCCCCGTATGCGCCGCTAGCTCGTTTAGAGTTCAGTAGCCAGTTGGCACAAACTCTGCTGCAGGTCGAAGACCTGCACACGCAGTTCTTCACGTCGCGGGGTGTGGTGCGCGCCGTCGACGGGGTGACCTTCCACGTCAACGCGGGTGAGACTCTCGGCGTGGTGGGCGAGTCCGGCTGCGGCAAGACGATGACCGCGCTTTCGATCCTTCGGCTGGTGCCTGACCCGGGCAGGATCACGTCGGGCAGCATCCTCTTCCGCAGCAAAGACGTGACTAAGATGACGGACGAGGAGATCCGCGAGTTCCGCGGCAACGACGTCGCGATGATCTTCCAGGACCCGATGACATCGCTGAACCCGGTGACCAAGATCGGGCCGCAGATCGAAGAGGCGATGACCGCCCACGATCGATTCACCGAGGCGCTGGCCCGAGGAAGGGTGGTCGAGCTGCTGAAGCGGGTGCGCGTGCCGGCTGCCGAGTCTCGGGTGAAGGACTACCCGCATCAGTTCTCGGGCGGCATGCGCCAGCGGGCCATGATCGCGATGGGGCTGTCCAACGAGCCTTCGCTGCTCATCGCCGACGAGCCCACGACGGCGCTCGACGTCACCGTGCAGGCCCAGATCATCCAGCTGATGAAGCAGCTCAACCGCGAGCTGGGCACCGCCATGATGCTGATCACGCACAACATGGCGCTGGTCGCCAGCTTGTGCCAGCGAGTCATCGTCATGTACGCCGGCAGAATCGTCGAGGAAGGGCCGGTCGAGCAGATCTTCAAGAGCCCCCAGCATCCCTACACCTGGTCGTTGCTGCGCTCCGTCCCGCGCGTGGACGAGGCCCGCAAGGACAGGCTCGTCTCCATCAAAGGCCTTCCCCCGGACCTCTCCCACCCGCCGCCGGGCTGCAAGTTCCATCCACGGTGTCCGTTCGTGATCGACAAGTGCAAGGTCGACCCCGAGCCGGAGCTCGCGGAGGTCGGGCCGGCACAGGTCGCGCGCTGCTGGGTCCTCATGCGGAACGTCAAGGATGAGGACGTCACCGCCGCCAAGCAGAGCGCGCTCTCGAAGGACGCGGTGGCGAAGCTCAAGGAGCCGACCGGACAGGTGAGCGGCAATGCAGGCGGCTGAGCGCCAGCCGCGGACGGCGCCCCAGGCCGACTCCCGGGTCCTGCTCCGGGTCAGCGGCGCCTACAAGCACTTCCCGATCTCCGGGTTCGGCGGCCTATCTGTGCGCGCGGTGGACGGCGTCGACCTCGAGATCAGGCGAGGCGAGACGCTGGGGCTGGTCGGCGAGTCGGGTTGCGGCAAGTCGACGCTGGCCCGGCTGATCACAGCCCTGCTGCCCGTCACCGGGGGCAGTATCACATTCGACGGCCAGGACATCACCAAGCTGCGCGGGGGCCGGCTGCGCAAGGTCCGCCGGAAGATGCAGATGATCTTCCAGGACCCCTTCGCCTCGCTCGACCCGCGCATGACGGTGGGCGACATCCTTCAGGAGCCGCTCGACAACTACTCCATCGGCTCGACGCGCGAGCGGCGCGCCCGGGTGCAGGAGCTGCTGCGCCTGGTCGGTCTGAACCCGAACTTCACGAACCGCTTCCCGCACGAGTTCTCCGGCGGCCAGCGCCAGCGCATCGGCATCGCGCGAGCCCTGGCGGTGAACCCCTCCTTTATCGTCTGCGACGAGGCGGTGTCGGCCCTCGACGTCTCCATCGCCGCCCAGATCATCAACCTGCTCCAGGACCTGCAGCGCGAGTTTCAGCTCACGTACCTGTTCATCGCCCACGACCTCGCGGTGGTCCGCCACCTGTCGGACCGCATCGCGGTCATGTACCTCGGCAAGGTCGTCGAGACCGCCGGCCGCAACGACATCTACGACCACCCGCAGCACCCGTACACGAAGGCGCTCCTCTCGTCGATCCCCGTACCGGACCCGGCCGTCGAGGCCAACCGGGCGCCGATCACCCTGAAGGGCGAGATCCCCTCGCCGGTCAATCCGCCGTCAGGCTGCCGGTTCCACACGCGGTGCCCGATCGCGCGCGCGCCTGGCATCTGCTCCGAGCAGGAGCCGCCGCTCGAGCCGCACGGGGCGCCCGACCAGGTCGCGGCCTGCCACTTCGCCGGCCAGTTTTAGGGCGATAGCGCCGGAGGGGCCTTCACCTCCAGGATCCGGTAGCCCTTCTTCGACTTGAGCCTCCGCACCTCGAAGCCCTGCTCCGCCAGCCACTTCGCCAGCGAGTCGGAGCCGAGGTTGCGCTGGACGACCAGGTAGGCCGCGCCGCCCGGCCGCAGCCGGGGCAGCCAGCGGAGGAGGAGCTCGTGGAGCGGTTTCTTGCCCACACGGACTGGCGGGTTGGAGTAGATGGCGTCGAACTCGACGCCGGCCGGCACCTCGTCCGGAAGGCCGGTCTTCACGTTCGGGGTCTGGGCCGCCTCCGCGTTCGCCCGGGTGAGCTCGAGAGCTCGCTCGTTGACGTCGACCGCCCAGATCGTCGCCTCGGGGGAGCGCCTCGCCAGCACGATCGCGATCGGGCCGTAGCCGCTGCCGAGGTCGAGGATGTCACCCTCCGCCGGGGGAGGTGGCGCCTCCTTCAGCAGTACGCGGGTGCCCAGGTCGACCGCCTTGGAGCCGAAAACGCCACGGTCGGATTGCAGCTCGAGGTCGACGCCCCCGAGCCGGAGCCGCACCGTCCGAGGCCGCGACGGAACGGCCGGCCGAGCTTCGAAGTAGTGGGATTTGGGTATACTCATCGCTTGTCGCCCAATCGGCTATTGCCGCGTGGGATTCAAACCGCCATTCGGAGAATCACTTGCCGACCATCCAGCAGCTGGTCCGCCTTGGGCGCAAGGCGGCACGTGCGAAGTCTAAGGCGCCCGCGCTGCGGGGCTCACCGCAGAGGCGGGGCGTCTGCGTGCGCGTGTACACCCAGACTCCCAAGAAGCCGAACTCGGCCCTCCGGAAGGTCGCACGCGTCCGCCTGACCACCGGGATCGAGGTCACCGCCTACATCCCCGGCATCGGGCACAACCTCCAGGAGCACTCGGTCGTGCTCATCCGCGGCGGCCGCGTCAAGGACCTGCCGGGCGTCCGGTACCACATTATCCGCGGCACGCTGGACACGGCGGGCACCAAGAACCGCAAGAAGGCTCGTTCCAAGTACGGAGCTAAGCGGGAAAAGGGCAAGGCGGCAGCCTGATGCCTCGCCGCAACCGTCCCGTCAAGCGTGTCGTCGCGCCCGACCCGGTGTACCAGTCCGAGGCGATCGCCAAGTTCGTCAACGTGGTCATGAGCCGGGGCAAGCGGTCGACCGCCGAGAAGGTCGTCTACGACGCGCTGGCGCGCGCCTCCAAGCAGGCGAAGAAGGAGCCGCTCGAGGTCTTCGACTCCGCGCTCCGCAACGCGACGCCGCTGCTCGAGGTCAAGCCGCGCCGGGTCGGTGGCGCCACCTACCAGGTGCCGATCGAGATCCGGCCGGACCGCCGGCTCGCGCTCGCCCGCCGCTGGATCGTCCGTTTCGCTCGGCAGCGAGGCGGGAAAAGTATGAGCGAGAAGCTCGCCTTCGAAATTCTTGATGCTGCGCAGAACACCGGCGGTGCGGTGAAGCGCAAAGAGGAGACCCACCGGATGGCCGAAAGCAACAAAGCTTTCTCGCACTTCCGGTACTAAGAGACATGAACGTGGCACTGAAAATGCAGGAGCGTCCCGTCGCCATCGACAAAGTCCGAAACATCGGAATCATGGCGCATATCGACGCAGGCAAGACAACGACGACGGAGCGGATCCTTTTCTACGCGGGCCGCATCCACAAGATGGGCGAGGTCCACGAGGGGGCCGCGACCATGGACTGGATGGTCCAGGAGAAGGAGCGCGGGATCACGATCACGTCTGCCGCGACGACGGCCAACTGGCGCGACCACGCGATCAACATCATAGACACACCCGGGCACGTGGACTTCACGGTCGAGGTGGAGCGCTCGCTGCGCGTCCTCGACGGCGCGGTGGCGGTTTTCGACGCCGTCGCCGGGGTGGAGCCGCAGTCGGAGACTGTCTGGCGCCAGGCCGACCGCTACGGCGTGCCCCGGATCGCCTTCATCAACAAGATGGACCGCATCGGAGCCGACTTCTATGGGTCGCTGAACTCGATCCGCACGCGCCTGGGCGCTCGGGCGGTTCCGATCCAGCTGCCGATCGGCTCAGAGGGCTCGTTCCAGGGCTACGTCGACCTCCTGTCGCGTGAGGCCGTGGTCTACACGGACGACCTCGGCACCAAGTCGACCGAGTCGTTGGAGATCCCTGCCGGCATGCAGGAGCTCGTGAGCAAGTACCGCCACGAGCTGATCGAGGCCGTCGCCGATTTCGACGACAGCGTCATGCACAAGTACCTCGAAGAGCAGGACATCGCCGAGGACGAGATCAAGGCCGGCCTGCGCCGGGGCACGGTCGCGGGCGTGCTCGTGCCGGTGCTGTGCGGCGCTGCGCTGCGCAACCGTGGCGTGCAGCCGATCCTCGACGCGGTCGTCGACTATCTGCCGTCGCCGGCGGACGTGCCTGCGGTGGAGGGAAAGGACCCCAAGACGGGTGAGCTGCGAGTGCGCGAGCACGACGACAACGAGCCGTTCTCGGCGCTGGCTTTCAAGATCCAGATGGACCCCCAGGGGGTCGGCAAGCTGACGTTCTTCCGCGTCTACTCAGGCCGCCTGAAGGCCGGCTCGTCCGTGATGAACGCGTCGAGCGGCAAGCGCGAGCGGATCGGCCGCATCCTGCGCATGCACGCCATCCGGCGCGAAGACGTCGACGAGGTCTTCACCGGCGACATCGCCGCGGCCGTCGGCCTGAAGTCGACGACGACGGGCGACACGCTGAGCGACGAGTCGCATCCGATCCTGCTCGAGTCGATCACGTTCCCCGAGCCGGTCATCTCGGTCGCCATCGAGCCCAAGACGAAGGCCGACCAGGAAAAGCTCGGCATGGCGCTGCAGCGGCTGTCCGAAGAGGACCCGACCTTCAAGGTGCACACTGACGACGAGACGGGCCAGACGATCATCGAAGGCATGGGCGAGCTCCACCTCGAGATCATCATCGACCGCCTGCTGCGGGAGTTCAGGGTCGACGCGAACCAGGGCAAGCCGCAGGTCGCCTACAAAGAGGCGATCCGCCGGCCCGCGCACGGCGTGGGGCGGTTCATCCGCCAGACCGGAGGCAAGGGCCAGTTCGGCCACGCCGAGGTCGACGTGCGGCCGGGCGAGCGGGGATCCGGGTTCATCTTCGAGGACAAGATCACGCAGGGCCGCATCCCGCGCGAGTACATCCCCGCCATCGAGAAGGGAATTCGCGAGGCCCTGCAGAATGGTGTCGTCGCCGGTTACCCGGTGGTCGACATCACCGTCACGCTCGTCGATGGGTCGTACCACCCGGTCGACTCGAGCGAGATGGCGTTCCAGGTCGCCGGTTCGATGGCGGTCAAGGACGGCATGCACAAGGCTCAGCCCTACCTGCTCGAGCCGATCATGGAGGTCGACGTGGTCATGCCCGAGGAGTACCTGGGGGATGTCATGGGCGACCTCGCGTCCCGCCGAGGTCATATCCTCGGTATGGAAGGGCGCGGTACGTCGCAGAACGTGAAGGCGCACGTGCCCCTGGCCGAGATGTTCGGCTACGCCACCGAGCTTCGCTCGATGACCTCGGGGCGGGCGACCTATTCGATGGAGTTCAGTCACTACGCAGAGATGCCTGGCAATTTGGCGGAGGCTGTGGGCCGCCGCGACCGAGCGAGGAGTTAGTAGGAGGAAACAGTGGCGAAGAAGAAGTTCGAGCGGACCAAGCCCCACCTCAACGTCGGGACCATCGGTCACATCGACCATGGCAAGACGACGTTGACGGCTGCCATCACCAAGGTGCTGGCGGAGAAGGGCCTGGCCGAGTTCACACCGTTTGACCGGATCGACAAGGCTCCGGAGGAGAAGGCCCGCGGCATCACGATCTCGATCACGCACGTCGAGTACGAGACCGAGAAGCGCCACTACGCGCACGTGGACTGCCCCGGCCACCAGGACTACATCAAGAACATGATCACCGGCGCGGCCCAGATGGACGGCGCGATCCTCGTCGTGGCTGCCAACGACGGCGCCATGCCGCAGACGCGCGAGCACATCATCCTGGCCCGCCAGGTCAACGTGCCGTTCCTCGTCGTCGCGCTCAACAAGTGCGACATGGTTGACGACAAGGAGTTCATCGAGCTGGTCGAGCTCGACCTCCGCGAGCTCCTCAACCGCTACGAGTACCCCGGCGACGACATCCCCATCGTGCGCATCTCGGCCCTGAAGGCCCTCGAGGGTGACCCCGAGTGGACGCCCAAGATCCTCGAGCTGATGAACGCCGTCGACACGTACATCCCCGAGCCGGAGCGGCCCGTCGACAAGCCGTTCCTGATGCCGATCGAGGACGTGTTCACGATCGAGGGTCGCGGCACCGTGACCACCGGTCGCGTGGAGCGCGGCAAGCTCAAGAAGAACGAGGAAATCGAGATCGTCGGCATCCGCCCGACCACCAAGACGGTCGTGACCGGCATCGAGATGTTCCACAAGGACATGGACGAGTGCCAGGCGGGCGACAACGTGGGCACGCTCCTCCGCGGCGTGAAGCGCGAGGACGTCGTGCGTGGCCAGGTGCTTGCCAAGGCCGGCACCATCACGCCGCACACGCAGTTCAAGGCCCAGGTCTACGTCCTCAGCAAGGAGGAGGGTGGACGGCACACGCCGTTCCTCACCGGATACCGCCCGCAGTTCTACATGCGGACCACCGACGTGACCGGCGAGGTGAAGCTGCCGGAGGGCGTCGAGATGACCATGCCGGGCGACAACGTCGTGATGGAGATCACCCTCGGTGAGCCCATCGGTATCGAGCAGGGGCTTCGCTTCGCCATCCGCGAGGGCGGCAAGACCGTCGGCGCCGGCGTGGTGACCGAGGTCCTCAAGTAGCCCATAAGTAAGGAATAGGGAAAGAGGCTGGCAGTGGCGCAAAAGATTCGGATCCGGTTGAAGGCTTACGACCATCGGGTCCTGGACCAGGCGGCGGACAAGATCGTCGATACCGCCCGCCGTACCAACGCGCGCACTGCCGGCCCGATCCCGCTTCCCACAGAGATCTCCAAGCTCACCGTCATCCGCAGTCCGTTCATCGACAAGGACTCGCGGGAGCAGTTCGAGATGCGCACCCACAAGCGCATCGTCGACATCCTCGACCCCAACCCGCGCGTGGTCGACGCGCTCATGCGTCTCTCGCTTCCGGCCGGCGTCAGCATCGAGATCAAATCGTGAAAGGTCTGCTGGCGCGCAAGCTGGGTATGACCCAGCTCTTCAACGCGGACGGCACCGCCAGCGCCGTGACCGTGCTCGAGGCGGGACCGTGTCGGGTGCTCGGTCTGCGCACCACAGAGAAGGACGGCTACAGCGCCGTGCGCATCGTCTTCGCGCCCACCAAGGAAGGCAGGCTCACCGGGCCGCGCCTGGGTGAGTTCAAGAAGGCCAACCTGGACCCCCATCGACACGTCGTCGAGATCCGCAACTACGACGGCCTCGAGGCAGGGCAGGAGCTCAAGGCCGAGATGTTCGCCGCCGGCGAGCTGGTCGATGTGACGAGCACCAGCAAGGGCAAGGGTTTCCAGGGCCTGATCAAGCGCCACAAGTTCAGCCGCGGACCGGAGTCGCACGGCTCGATGAACGTGCGCCAGCCGGGCGCCATCGGGGCGACCGACGCGGCGCGGGTGTTCAAGGGCGTGCGGATGTCCGGCCAGATGGGCAACGTGCGGACGACGTCCCGCGCGTACAAGATCGTCCGCGTCGACGCTGAGCGCAACCTGCTCCTCGTGAAGGGCGGCGTGCCGGGCGCCAAGGGCGCGCTCGTGCTGGTCCGCCAGTCGACGAAGAAAGTCAAGCCGAAGGGTCCGGCGGGCAAGCCCAACCCGAGGAAGGTCTAGCGGTGGCGGTTCAGGCTCCGTTCTTCGACGCCCTCGGCGAGCGCAACGGCGACGTCGACCTCCCGGAGGCGATCTTCAGCGAGTCGCCCAACATCCCCGTGATGCACCAGGCCTACCTGCGCCAGCTCGCCAACGCCCGGCAGGGCACGGCCAGCACCAAGACGCGCGGCATGGTGCGCGGCGGCGGCGCCAAGCCGTACCGCCAGAAGGGAACCGGCCGCGCGCGCCACGGATCGATTCGCGAACCGAGCATGAAAGGCGGCGGTAAGGTCTTCGGCCCCAAGCCGCGCGACTACGCGCAGCGCATGCCGAGGCAGATGCGCCGGCTCGCCCTGCGCAGCGCGCTCAGCCAGAAGGCGATCGACGGCCAGGTGAGGGTGATCGAGCAGTTCGTCTTCGACGAGCCCAAGACCAGCCAGGCCGCGGAGCTGATGGAGGCGATGGGTTTCGACAGCACCGCACTCGTGGTCCTGCCGGCGCCCAACTACACCGTGAGCCGCTCGTTCGAGAACCTCGCCGGGGCCAAGATCGTGCTCGCGCGCAACCTCAACGTGCGTGACCTGTTCAGCCACACCTATCTCTTGCTCGCGAAGGACTGCATCGAGCTGCTCGAGGAGAACTTCAGCCCCCGCCAGAGGCATGGGGAGGCCGAGTAGTGGCAACCAAGGCCGCGAGCGAGATCGTGATCGGCCCGGTCATCACCGAGCGCACGTACCTGCTGTACACGCAGGGCCGCTACACCTTCAGGGTGCTGGGCAGCGCCTCGAAGACCGAGATCAAGCACGCGCTCGAGGAGCAGTACGAGTCGCAGGGCATCAAGGTCAGGGACATCAACACGGTGACGATGCGCGGCAAGAAGCGCCGCAACGCCCGCCGCCTCGGCCCGGTCGGTCGTACCCCGGACTGGAAGAAGGCGATCGTCACGCTTGGAGAGGGCCAGAAGATTGAAGGCCTCTTCGGAGCCGTCTGAGGTGAAGCATGCCGGTTAGAAAGTTCAAGCCGACCAGCCCGGGACGTCGCTTCATGACGATCTCCGGTTTCGATGAGATCACGGCCAAGAGGCCCGAGAAGACGCTGCTCGAGTCGCTGCCGACGCACGCCGGCCGCAACAACCAGGGCCGGATCACCACCCGGCACCAGGGCGGCGGCTACCGCAAGCTCTACCGCAAGATCGACTTCAAGCGCGACAAGTACGCCGTGGCGGGCAGGGTCGCGACCATCGAGTACGATCCGAACCGGAGCGCGCGAATCGCGCTGATCCACTACAAGGACGGCGAGAAGCGTTACATCCTCGCGCCGCTGGGCCTCAAGGTCGGCGATCCCATCGAGAGCGGTCCGGAAGCCCCAGTGCGGATCGGCAATGCCATCCCCCTCGAGAGGATCCCGGTCGGTTCGACAATTCACAACATCGAGCTCACCCTTGGCCGTGGCGGCCAGCTCGTCAGGTCAGCCGGCGCGAGCGCGCAGCTCCTCGCCAAGGAAGGCGACTACGCCGTGATCAGGATGCCGAGCGGCGAGCTGCGCCGGATCCACGTGCGATGCCAGGCCACGATCGGCCAGGTCGGTAACATCGAGCACGAAAACGAGTCTGGCGGCAAGGCCGGTCGCAGCCGCTGGCTGGGCCAGCGCCCGGAAGTGCGCGGCTCGACCATGAACCCCCGCGACCACCCGCACGGTGGAGGCGAGGGCAAGACGGGTCCCGGTGGCAACCCCAAGACGCCCTGGGGCAAGCCTGCGCTCGGTTACCGCACGCGCAAGACGAAGAAGGCGTCGGCCAAGCTCATCATCCGACGGCGCGAAAAGAAAGGAAGAAAGAAGTAAGTGTCTCGCTCGACCAAGAAAGGCCCGTTCATCAGCAGCGCGCTGCGGGAGAAGATCGACAAGATGAACCAGACCCGCGACAAGAAGGTGATCCGCACCTGGGCCCGCGCGTCTGTCATCTACCCGGACATGGTCGGGCACACGATCGCGGTCCACGACGGGCGCAAGCACGTGCCCGTGTTCATCAGCGAAAACATGGTCGGTCACCGGTTGGGCGAGTTCGCGCCGACGCGGCACTTCCGCGGTCACGGCACCCACACCGAAAAGACGACCACGGTCAAGTAGGCAAGTAGAGAAGTAGTGGCGACGATGGAAGTTTCAGCGGTTCAGAGATTTGTCCGCAGAACGCCCCGCAAGGCGCGTTTGGTGGCCGACTCCGTGAAGGGGATGAAGGTCGCCGAAGCCCTCGCGTACCTCGAGTTCTCGCCGAAGCACGCCGCCAAGGACGTGGCCAAGGCCATCAAGTCGGCCGCCGCGAACGCGGAGCACAACTTCAACCTCAACCGCGACGACCTCGTGCTCAAGCAGCTGCTCATCGACGAGGGGCCGACCTACCGGCGGCGCCGACCGGTCAGCCGCAGCATGGCCCACGAGTACTTCCACCGCACTTGCCACATCACGGCGGTCGTCGAAGACCAGCCGCAAGGAGCACGCAACTAGTTGGGACATAAAGTTCACCCGAACGCATTCCGGCTCGGCGTCTTCCGTCCTTGGGAGGCGAACTGGTTCGCCAACCCGAAGGACTACACGAAGATGCTGCACGAGGACCTCGAGATGCGCCGCGTCATCCTGGCGCGCCTTCGCAACGCGGGAATCGCCAAGATCGAGACGGAGCGCAGCTCCAACGCGCAGCTCACGGTGACGATCCACACGGCCAAGCCGGGCATCGTGATCGGCAAGGGCGGCTCGTCGGTCGACCAGCTGCGCGAGGACCTCGAGAAGCGGTTCGGAAATCGCGTCCGGATCTCGATCCAGGAGATCAAGCAGCCCGAGCTCGACGCGCAGCTCGTGGCGGAAAACATCGCGTCCCAGATCGAGCGCCGGATCAGCTACAAGCGCGCGATGAAGCAGGCGATCCTCCGCACCATGCGCGCCGGAGCGAAAGGTATCCGTCTCTACGCGGGTGGCCGGCTGCGCGGCGCCGAGATGGCGCGTCGGGAGCAGGACCGCGAGGGCCGTGTCCCGCTCCACACGCTCCGCGCGGACATCGACTTCGGCCGCGCCACCGCCAAGACGACGTTCGGCGCGATCGG
>DATIOJ010000137.1:0-3332 GCA_035473355.1 Candidatus Limnocylindrales bacterium | reverse complement strand
GACGGTGGTCGTCGAGGTGAAGATCACGTAGGTGCGCGAAAGCTGCTTCGCTCGCACGGCGAACTCCGCCATCTCGCGCGGAGCTGACAGCACCACATTGAGGGCGATCAGGGTGCCGCTGAGCTGGATGTCGCTCGATGTCCCGCGCCCAAAGACGGCCCATCCGGCCAGCATCAGGACGGTCACGATCAGCGAGCTCACGAAGGCGGTGACCATGGACGTGGTCACCGCCTTGTTGGAAGAATCCACCTCGCCGGCCGCGTGGTACTCGGCCAGGAAGCGAAACATCCCGCTGTTGAGGCCCAGCCGGGCCACGACCGTGGCCGCGAGTGCGATGACCTGTCCCGTTGCGGCGACGCCGAACTGCCGCGGCGAGAACTGCGTCGCGTAGACCGGCAGCAAGGAGAACGAGCAGAGGAGCGAGATGGCCGATCCGACGCTGTACACGCCGAGGTGGCGCGCGACGCGCCAGAGCGGACCGTCGGCGACCGCGATGGGCTCCTGCATCCCGACCCGGCCTAGGCCCTGCGTGAGGCGGGCCGGCCCGCGACGGGCAGCCTGGCTTCGGGAAGCTCGCGCTTCGGCATGCCCCAGCCGTCCAGGTTCAGGCGCCACCTGCCGCGCCGGCGACCCTTCCAGATCGCGCGGTTGACGTCCAACGCCGCGGGGTCGGTCAGGACCGGGATGCCATCCCGGTTCAAGCGTTCGAACAGCGCCTGCTGCGACTCGAGCGAGAAACCGGACGAGTGCTCGAGGTGAAAAGCAGGGTCGGGCAGCTCGTTGAACGCGTATCCGGCCGCCGCCGCCTGGTAGAGCAGAACGCTGTCCAGGTTCCAGGAAAACATCTCCCACTCCGGATATCCCCTCAGCTCCTCCCAGGCTTGGCGCGTCATCAGCGTGAAATCGCCGCAGGCGTTGAGATGCAGGCGAGGGAGAAGAAATATCGCGGTGAAGGCTCTCCTGTACCGCGTGAGCTGCGACGTGCCCTCCGGGGCGGGCCGCAGCAGGCGCTCCACGAACGTGATCGGATTTGCAAGAGCGAGCTTGGTCAGCGCCGCCCCGCCGCGGACATAGCGCTGCGCCTCGCCGGCGTCGGAGTAGTAGATCCCGGTCTTCTTGTTGACCCTGATCGGCTCGCTGCGCCGCAGCTGCTGGGGGTCGGTCGTGACGCTCGGATCGAACGCGATGTCATACCGGTCCGCGCGGTAGACGGTGCGCTCCTGCAGGTGTTGCGTGCTCGCGCGGTAAAGATCATCGGACAGCAGGATGTCGATGTTCGTCGCGAGTACGGCGTCGCCGCCGGCGCGCCTGATTCCGACGTTCTTGGCGATCATCTGGAAGAAGCTGAGGCTGCCGGCGCCGGAGAGCCGGGCATGGACCTCGGCCGGTACCGAAACCACCCGCACGGTGAAGCCATCTACCTGCGGGGCGGTCAACACATCGCTGAGGGATGGGCGGCCCGCGGGCGGGTTCCAGTCGACCAGTATCAGCTCGACCTCACCGCCGAGGCGCTCGACCTGGTCGGCGAGACCGTCGACGAACGCTTGCATGCGCGGAACGAGGTTCTGGCCATGTCCATCGTTGCGTGACGCGGCGACCACCGTGAGCATGGTCAGGACCCGTAGCGCAGGGCAGACCGCCAGGTCTTCAGCCTTGTGCGCAGCCGGCGAGTCGGGCGCAGCGCATGGCTCAGCACCTGCCGCGGCCGGGCCATGCGGTATTTCCATGCGGTCGCGGGCACGACCTTGCCCTGGGCGGTGAGCTGCCAGTTGGCGTGAACGATCGTGTAGTAGTTGGTCCAGTGCTTGATCCACGATCTGTTCTCGAGCGCCTCGACTCCGTACCAGACGTCCACCGCCGGTCGGTGCAGGTAGTCGTGGTTCTGGTGCAGCAGCATCACGTAGTCGGTCGCGTCGACCAGCGGGATCCCCGAGGCGACGGTGTTCCAGAGCAGCCAGTTGTCGTAGGCGGTCCGTCCGATGGCGAATGGCGGCATCCCCGCGTATTGCCCTCGGCGGTAGACGAAGAGATCGATCGCACCAGGCGAGTGAAGGTGGCTTCTCGCCGAGATCTCGCCCATCGAGCCGTTGCGATCGACGCCGAAGTCGAGGGGCTGGCGGACGTCGACGTCGCGACGCTGCGCGACGAGCAGGAATTTTTCGGACCACGATGCGACGATCCGCGTCGCTGCGATCAGGCTCTGGTCCAGGATGACGTCGGCGCTCACAAAAGCGAGCACATCGCCGGCGGCCATGCTGTCCGCGCGGCCGAACATATCGGACAGCAAAGGCGTGCCGTGCGAGTTCTGCGCAACGTCTGGCACCAGGTCGACCTGCACGCGATGCGCGATGTCACCCGTCTCAGAGTCGGGGCCGAACAGGATTATCTTCGGCGCCGGTCGCAGCCGCGACCAGCTGCGGATGGCGTTGTCTTGGATAATGCCCACGTGGCCGCGAAAGGCCTTGGGTGCGGAGAAAATCGTGAGCACCGGTGACGCAACCTCGTCGGGACTCATGTCCGAGGCTTCTACGTTCGTGCGCAAGCTTCGCCGTCGTGCCCTGGCTGAGACGTTCGGAAGAGTTGCCCGCAACCGCAGCTACCGGCGGGTGTGGATCGATGTCGGCGCGCATGAAGGCGAATCCTCATTTCCCTACGCCGCTGCGGATCCGAGCCTGCTCGTCTACGCATTTGAGCCCAATCTTCGCGCAGCGGCCCGCGTAATGGGCAAGCTGCGCAACTACGTGATTCTGCCGATCGCAATCGCGGAGCGCGACGGCAGCGCCGAGCTGAACCTGAACGCGTACGAGCAATCGAGCTCGCTGCTTCCGGCGGACGCCGACGGGGTGAAGAGCTGGGTCACGGAGGCCCACTTCGAGGTGATCGGATCCGTCGTCGTGCCGACGATGCGGCTGGATACGTTCATGACCGCGGTCGGGCTCGAGCACGTCGACTTTCTGAAGGTGGACGCGCAGGGTCTCGACCTCGAGGTCGTCAAGTCGGCAGGGGACCGTCTCCGAGACGTGGCCAGGGTTCAGCTGGAGGCGACGACTGTTTCCTATCGTCAGTACGAGGGTGCTCCTGGCAAGTCAGTGATCGTGGAGTACATGGAGTCGAAGGGCTTCCGGCTGGCGGGTGAAGAGATCCAGTCCCACGGCCAGGAGGCAAACCTTACCTTCGTCCGAGTCTAAGTTGCCACACGTAGGTAGAAGATCAACTGTGAGCGACATTCCTTCGTACCGCCCAAGAGTATGCGGCGCGGTGGGAGGCAGGCCGGAGAACGTCCACTTGCGATCAAGCGCGTATCCGCTGCCGGGGGTTCGAACCCAGTCGGC
>DATIOJ010000136.1:0-19543 GCA_035473355.1 Candidatus Limnocylindrales bacterium | reverse complement strand
CCGTCAGTACCGAAAGGGCGGCGGCTGCAACGACGCGCGGCTGCTGTCCGGCGTCAAGCACGAGCTGGCCAAGCTGGGGTTCGCCGGCACGAATTCGTGGGCCACCGACTTCAGCGTCGGATCCCTGGTGAGCGTTGTGCTGCGGCGGCTCAAGCGCGAGGCTGACAAGGCGATCGGCCGTGACGTCGGTTCCGTCGTGCTCGGGCACCCGGTCGTGTTCGCGGGCGCTGACCCGGAAAACCGCGCGGCGTCAGACGCCGAGGCGTTTCGCCGCCTGGAGGAGGCGGCGCGCGAGGCCGGCTTCACGGAGGTCGCCTTCTTGCCCGAACCGACGGCCGCCGTCATCGACGGCCACTCGGCGGGAGGCGTCGAGATGGCCGTCGACTTCGGTGGCGGAACCTTCGACGTCGCGGTTCTCGACTCGCGCCACGGCGCGCCGAGGGTGGCGGCGACGTCCGGGGTCGCGATCGGTGGCGAGATCCTGGACGGCGTCCTCTTCGAAACGATCGTCGGCCCCGAGCTCGGCCTGGACGGATTGCCGAGCTGGCTCTTCAATGAGCTGCGCACGGCCAGCTCGGTGCGGTTGCTGATGGCAGACCCGGGGATTCCGAGCATCCTCGCCCGCATCGGCGGCGGCGCCGCGAACGTGGTCGACGGAATCCTTTATCGAGGCCTGGCCTACGACTTCTACCAGGCGATCGAGTCGGCCAAGATCGCGCTGTCCAGCGCCGAGGCGACCACGCTCGAGTTTGCTCCCCTGGGACTCAGCGTCCCGATCCGCCGCGTGGCGTTCGAGTCGATGATCCGGCCCGAGCTCGACCTGGTCGCGCGCACGATCACCGCCGCGTTGGAGGGCGCCGGCCTCGCCGGCGAAGACGTCGACCGCGTGCTGCTCACCGGCGGATCGGCATACATCCCCGCGTTTCGACGCGACCTGGTGGCGGTGTTCGGCGAAGACCGGCTCGAGCAGCGCGACGCGTTCACCGCTGTCGTGCGCGGCTTGGGCGTGCGGGCTCAGCAGCTCTGGGCCCGCGCCGAGGTCAGCCGCTGATTACAAGAAGGCAGCTAACGGCCTGAGCGGACCAGCAGGACAAAGAACAGAGCCACGAAGAACAGCAGGGTGATGGCGCCCGTGATCACCTGCGTGCGGATCCGATGCACCAGCATGCTGTTGAACGCCCGGGTGGAGCGCGCGACTGATCGAGGAAACCGGCGGGCCAGATCGCCGGGCGTATAGGTCTCTTGCCATGAGCCCTGGAGAGGGATCCCGGACCGCCGGCTGAACTCCTCCAGCCCTTCGGCTGGAAGCAGGTCAGCGGTCGGGAGGCGGAGGACGGCCTGTCCCGAGCGGTCGACGAACAACAGCACGCCGTAGCGGCGGCCGGTTGCCGGCAGCAGAGTGCACCGCTGCAGCTGATTGACGCGGGATGCCTCGACTCCTGTGCGGTCGCCGAGCGTCCCGATGACGCCAACCCGGCCGGCCGCGAGAAAGATGCCGGCGTTCACGAACCGCAACCGAGCGTAGATCAGGACCACGAGAGCGATCGCCGCCGGATAGGCCCCCACGATGGCAAGGTCCTCGAGCACCGTGCCGTGGGTGAGAAAGGCGACCCCGGCCGCAAGCAGAAGGGCCGCGGTGGAAACGACGATCGCGCGATTCAGCCGCTTCGGCGACCCCAGGAGACGATTGACGCCCTGGTAGTGCACGACCAGCTCATTCGCCATCGCGGGCGGCGATGTTATCAGTCGGTCAGCAGCCTGAAGGCGATTCGGCGACCGCGGCTACGGGCCAGAGTGAACCAGAGCCGCAGCACGCCGTCGACAGTGTCGGCGTGGTCTGCGCCGCCGACCCAGACGGGGCGCAGGCCGGCGTCGGAGATGAGGAGTTCCACGGTCGCCTGGCTCGGTCCGTCGGTTCCCGCGTAGAACAGGTCGGCCTGGACGCCCCCCACGACTGGGTTGGCAAAGACGTCCCAGCCGTAGCTGTTGAAGGCCCGGTAGAGCTTGGCCTGAGGGGCGGCGACGCTCATCTCGGGCCAGCAGTGCATCGACGGCCCACCGAAGTTGTTAGTCGCGTCGATGATCACCTTGCCGTCTAGCGCCTTCGCGTGCTCGCGGACAAAGGCCGCCACGGCGGCGCCTGGTATGGCGAGCAGCACCACGTCCCCGGCCTTCAGCGCCTCGGCGATGGAGTGCGCTCCCTCCTTCTTGGCCGGGTCCCGCAGGCCGTAGACGACCTCGTGGCCCGCAGCCGCCCACCTTCCGCCAATGGTGCCGCCGACCTTCCCCGCGCCGATGACAGCAATCCGCATGGCCGCCTCCTGGTCAAAAAGAAAAGGCCGGGCCCAGGTTGGGCCCGACCTTGAACTTCCGTCTCGGACCGGTTATTCGTCCTCGATCTGGTTGTACATGAGGCTGTCCTGGATCTCGTACAGAGCGTCCATCGCCTCCATCACCGAGGCCGGCTTGGCCTGGGCCAGCACAGTCACCTCCGGCGACTCCTCGATGACCTTGTTGACCGCCACCGAGAGCACCGTCGGCATCTGCCGCTGGTCGGCCAGGTTCAACATCTCGAGCTCGTTGAGGAGCTTGTCGATGTAGTGCATCTTGTTGCGCCGGGCGTACTTGGCCCGCTGGATTCGCCGCTCCCGAGCCGTCATGTGCTCGATCGCACGGCTGGCCTGCTTGATCATTGGCATATCGCTATCTCCTCCGCATACCAAGTTTAAGACGCCCCCGTCTTTTGTCAAGAACCACCTGTAATAAATCGATTTAGCGGTTCAGGCCTGTGCTAGCATCGCCAGGAAGCGACCGGATGTGCCCACCATGATCGCCGGCCGTTCGACCCGCATGGAAGTCCTCGAGCTGCTGCGGCGCAAGGGCCGATCGAGCGCGGAAATCATCGCCAACGACCTAGGCGTGACCCCCAACGCGGTGCGCCAGCACCTGACCAACCTCGAGCGCGAAGGCCTCGTCGTAAGCCAGCCCGAGCGCAGCGGGCGGGGCCGACCGGCCCTCCTGTTCGGGCTCACCGAGCGGGCGGACTCCGTGTTTCCGAAGCGGTACGGCCAGCTCGCCACGATGGTCCTGCAGGAGGTGCAGGAGATGGGCGGCCCGGACGCGCTGGACGAGATCTTCGCTCGGGTGGCCGCACGTCACGCGGGGGCGATGGAGAAGGACCTGGGCGGCATCGACTTCGACGAGAAGCTTCGCCGCGTCGTGGCCTGGATCGGCCGGGCGGGCACGCTGGTGGAGCAGACGGAGGGTGCGGAGGGGATCAAGGTCACCATCCACAACTGCCCGTTCCGCAACACCGCGCTGAAGTTTCCGCAGGTCTGCACGATCACGCCGCAGCTCATCTCGCGGCTGACGGGCGCTGCCATCTCGCAGTCGGACTCGATCCACCGGCGCGACCCCTACTGCTCTTTTGTCGTCCAGCGGCCTTCCGCTTCTCTCTAGCGCGCAGGTCAAGCAGGTCGACGCGCTCTGCCAGGAGCGCTTCGGTATACCAACTGACTGGCTGATGGAGGCCGCGGGCTGGCAGGTCGCGCGCTGGGTCGACCGGCCCGCGGCCGTGATGTGTGGCGTGGGCAACAACGCGGGCGACGGACTGGCCACCGCGAGACACCTCCACCGTTGGGGCAAGCTGGCAGGGGTTTGCGGCGTTGATGTGACGCGGCTCCGCGGAGCCGCCGCGCGGGAGCTCGAAGCGCTTCGGCGGCTGGGCGTCGAGGTGGCGAGCGAGCCGGCCCTCAGGGAGGCCGAGGTGGTGGTCGACGCGATCTTCGGCACCGGCCTGACCCGCGCTCCGGAGGGAAGGTTTGCGGAATGGATCGAGGCGATCAACGCCTCGCACAAGCACGTCATCGCGATCGACGTGCCGTCAGGCCTCGACGCCGACACCGGCGTCGCCTACTCTCCAGCTGTGCGACCTGACGTCGTCGTCACCCTCGGCCTTCCCAAGGCAGGCCTCGCCAAGCTCGACTCCGAGGTCTGGATCGTGGACATCGGCGTGCCGTTCGAGGCGTATGCGGCGATCGGAGTCCAGGTCCCAGCCGGCCTCTTTGCCTCCTCGGACCGCGTGCGCCTGTGACCCGCGAGGTCGTCTGGGACCATGGCGTCGCCCTGCCGGGTCACCGGCTGTGGCTCGACCCTCTCGTCGTGCGCAGCTTTGCGTTCATCTCCCACGCGCACACTGATCACGCGCGACGGCACAAAGAGGCTGTGCTGACGCCGCAGACCCTCGCCCTGATTCCGCCCGCACGGAGGCCGCGTGGCTGGCGAATGCTCGGGTTCGGCGAAACTATGCGGCGAGGCGACGGCTGGGTGACGCTTCACTCCGCCGGCCACATGCTCGGCTCGGCGCAGCTGCACTTTCAGCACGAGGGCTGGTCGGTGCTCTACACGGGAGACATCAAGCTCCGCCAGCCCGGCCGGGTTGAGACCTTCGTACCGAAGGCGGACGTCTTGATCACCGAGACCACGTACGGGCGGCCGCACTTCCGGTTTGGCGATCCGGACGAGACCCTGGAGCTCATTGCGCGCTGGTGCCGCCTTGCGCTGGCAAGCCGGGTGACTCCGGTGCTGCTGTGCCACGCGTTGGGCAAGACCGAGGAGGTGATGCTGCTGCTCGCGCGGTTCGGATTCACCTTCGCGCTCGAAAAGCGATGCGTGCCGTGCGCGCAGCAGTACGCCGCAGCCGGGCGCTCACTGCCCGACTGGATCGAGCTAGACGGCGAGCCGATCGGTGACCGCGTCGTGATCGCGCCCCCGGCAGGCAAGGACGAGATCCGGCGCTGCCTCGGCCGCTACCGGACGGCCCTCATCTCGGGCTGGGCGAGAGACCCCGACTTCGCGCGCATGTTCGGTGCCGACGCGACGTTCGACCTTTCCGACCACTGCGATTACGACGAGCTGCTCGAGGTTGTCGAGCGCTCAGGCGCCGAACAGGTCTACACAGTCCACGGCTACACCGAAGATTTCGCTCGCTCGCTGCGGCGCAAGGGCGTGCGGGCCTGGGCGCTGGAGCAGAACGAGCAGCTCGCGCTGGCCCTCTAACCGGACTCGACTACCTTGACCGTCCATCTGCACGTCGTCGTGATCTCGAGGTAGTACCGCCCCGCGCCGTCTACGTGATACGTGCTCGAGTCGTTGTCGCCTTCCTCGTTGACTCCCGGCGACTTGAAGTCGGGCGTGTGGTCCGAGTTGTAGACATCGACGACAAAGACACCGTGTGCACCGCAGTCGTAGCTCCAGTGCATGTCCCACCCACGCGCGGCCACCAGGGTCTCGCTCGCATTGCCTGTTCCCGCTGCGTCCAGGAGCACCTTCGGCTGCGGACTGCTGGGCCCGCAGGCCGCCAGGAAGATCAGCGCGCCGGCGAGGTTTCGCGCTAGCGGAGGGCCCAGCCCGAGCGGAGCACGGCGCGGCGGAGCTCGTGGTTCGCCGCTGCCGCCTCGCTCAGCTTCATGAGCAGCAGGTCGACCCACGCCGCGAGGTCCACGGCCGGAGCCAGCTCGAGCGTCTCGTTGCGAACTCGGGCGTGGAAGCTGCGGCCGTCGACGTCGATCGAAACCTCGGTGATCGGGCCGCGGTTCAGGTGGCCGCGCTTGGCGTGCGCGATCGGGATCCGCTCGACGAGGTAGTCGAGCAGCTCATCTGGTTCGTCGCGATCCACGAGCGGCGCGTGACAAAAGACGCACGCGTCTTCGATGGGCAACGCCGGGGCGGAACAGACTGGGCAGTTCATTTCTGTGGCGGGTATGAGGGCGGTTCAGTCGGTGTAGCGGGTAATTGTGTGGTCTTCGCGCCGTTTTTCAGCCTGATATAACGGGCAATCCTCGAAATTCCGTACGCAGATGGGCGGACTGTCGCTCAACGCGTACTTGCGCTTGGAGCGGTGGTCGACGTGGCAATCGAACCTGTAGACGCGCAGAAAAGCCCGCCGATCCTTGACCAGCTCCTCGAGATAAGGGCACCTCCGCATCGCGCCCTACGATAGGCCCCCGTGCTGCAATTCGCCCGCGCCGGCGCCGCTGTAGGGGCGACTCCGGCCACCCTGGAAAAGACACGCACCCTGGGCGCGTACTTCCGCACCCTGAACGAGGACGACCTGCGCCGGGCCGCCGTGTACATGAGTGGGCGCGCCTTTCCCCCCTCGCGGCGAAGGACCCTCGGCCTCGGCTGGTCGACCGTCAGCAAGGTCATCTCCAACCTGTCGGCCCGCGACGAAGCCGAGCTCGGAAACCTTTTTCGCAAGCACTCCGACCTCGGCGATTGGGCGCGCGAGGCGCTCGAAGGAAGCACTCGGCCGGGCCCGGTGACGCTCGCCGACGTGGAGGCCACGCTGGATGCAATCCGCACCGCGCGCGGCAACGCCAAGGCCGCGCCACTCGAATCGATGCTGCGCAGGATGGATCCCGAGTCCGCGCGGTTCTTCATCAAGATCATTTCGGGCGAGATGCGAATCGGCCTGAGCGAGGGCCTGGTCGAGGCCGCGATCGCCGAGGCCTTCGGCGTGCCGATCACGCAGGTCAAGAGGGTGCACCTGATCACCGGCGACATCGGCGAGACGGCGGTGCGCATCAAAAGGGGCGAGATCGACGTCAGCACCATCACGCCGTTTCAGCCGGTGCGGTTCATGCTCGCGAGCCCGGTCGAGACGCCGGAAGAGGCCTTCACGCGGATGGGTGCAGAAACAGTCTGGACGGAGGAGAAGTACGACGGTGTGCGCTGTCAGCTTCACTGCGTTGGATCGCGCATTGAGCTGTTCTCGCGCGACCTGAAGGAGACGACGGGCGCTTTTCCGGAGCTCGTCGAAGCGGCGCCTTCGATCGGCCACGACGTGCTGTTCGACGGCGAGGTGCTGGCCCATCGCGACGGGCGAGTCCTGCGGTTCTTCGAGCTGCAGCGGCGGCTCGGACGCAAGCAGGTGGACGCGGAGCTGCGGCGTGAGGTCCCGGTGGTCCTCGTCATCTTCGACCTGCTGTGGCTCGACAGCCGCACGCTACTCGACGAGCCGTTGACCGCACGACGCAAGATGCTGGAGGCGCTGGCCCTGGAGCACCCGTTCCTGGTCGCCCGGCTCGAGGAGGCGACCGACCCTGGCCACCTCGACCGCATCTTTGGCGAGACCCGCGAGCGCGGCAACGAAGGCCTGATGGTCAAGGACCCCCTGAGCCCCTACACGCCGGGGCGGCGCGGGCTCGCGTGGCTCAAGCTGAAGCGGCCACTCGCGACGCTCGACGTCGTCGTCACCGCGGTCGAGTGGGGCCACGGCAAACGGCGCGGCGTGCTGTCCGACTACACGTTCGCGGTAAACGACGCGAAAACCGGAAAGCTTGTCAACGTCGGCAAGGCATACACCGGACTGACCGACGCCGAGATCGCAACCTTCACGCAACGCTTCCTCGAGATGACGGTCGAGGACCAGGGCTTCAGGCGCATGGTCCGGCCTGAGGTGGTGCTCGAGGTCGCATTCGATTCGATACAGCACTCGGGCCGGCACCTGAGTGGCTACGCGTTGCGCTTTCCGCGGATCGTGCGGATTCGCGACGACAAGCCGGTCGAGGAGATCGACACGCTCGAGCGAGTCGCCGAGCTGTACGACCGCTACTTCGGCGAGAAGTCCTCGGCGTCGTTGTCGCAGGTTGCGGAGACTTGAGGCTCCCCACCCGGCGGCTTCGCCGCCGACCTCCCCAGCGAGTGGGGAGGTGAAGCTGACTTTCATGGGCACCGCCGGAGCGAGGTTCATGGTCGCGCAGCAGGTGGCGGCGTCGGGCGGGCTCTTCCTCGAGGACGGCGCGACGCGGATCAGCCTCGACCCCGGGCCGGGCGCGATCGTGCAGTACGCGGCGCGGAAGGTCGACCTCACGACGCTGACGGCGATCGTGGTCAGCCACCGCCACCTCGACCACGCGGGCGACCTGAACGTGATGGTCGAGGGCATGACCGACGGCGGTTTCGCACATCGCGGCACAGTGCTGTGCCCCTCCGATGCGCTCGACGAGGATCCCGTGCTGCTCCAGTACCTGCGCCGGTTCCCGCGCGAGATAGTCCGGCTCGCGCCGCAAACGACGTATGCGGTCGGCGATATCACCTTCACGACCAGCGCGCGCCACGTGCACCAGGTCGAGACCTACGGATTTCGATTCGGAGACAGACTCGGTTGGGTGACCGATTCGGCGTACTACGACGGCATCGCGGAGCAGCACGCCGCCCGTGTGATGGTGCTCCACGCGATCCTGCTGCACTGCCGCGCCGAGCTGCCTCACCTCTGCGTCGCGGACGTGGAGCGCATCATTCGCGACGCGCGTCCGGAGAGCGCATTCCTGACGCACTACGGGATGACCGTCTGGCGAGCAAACCCCACCCAGATCGCGGCCGACATGTCGCAGCGCCTCGGCATCGACGTGCAGGCCGCACATGACGGCCTTTCCATCGATCTGTGACCCGCTGGAGATGGCGCGGCAACGTCGCCCTGCTGGGCGTGGCCCTCGCGTTCTTCATCTACCCGCTCCTGCCCAACGAAGACGTGATCAACTCGGACTGGCCGGCCTTCGCCACCGGCGCGCGCCTGATCGTCTCCGACCCGGGCCACCTGTACGACCTCGACGTGCAGCAGCGCGTGGAGAAGGACGTGACCGGCGGGAGGGTGCTGGTCACTCTCGGCATCCGCGGCATCCTTCCGTACCTGGCGCCGGCGTGGGTGGCGCTGCTCGCCGTCCCGTTCGAAGCCATTGGGACCGACCTGGGCGGCCGTCTGTGGATCCTCTTCGGGCTCGTCTGCCTGCTCGGAGGTCTCTACCTCGGGCTGCGTCCTCCCCATTCCTGGGGAGGTGTCGGGCGGACCCCGACGGTGGGGCTGCTCCCCGCATTCGCATCGGTGCCTACGGCGCTGGTCCTCGTCAACGCGCAGATCGATGGCATCGTCGCCCTCGGCCTGGGCGCGGCGATCGCCCTGTGGTCACGGCCTTACCTAGCCGGGCTTGCGCTCACCCTGACCCTGATGAAGCCGCAGCTGGTCCTGCCGCTGGGAGTCGCAATCCTCCTCGGGCGCCGATGGAAGGTGGTCGCCGGATGGGCGGCCGGAGGCGTCATCTTGCTCGCGCCGACGCTCGTCCTGAATCCACGCTGGGTCATCGACTGGCTCGGCCAGACGCGCTCGACGGTTCAGACCGGAGCGCGGGAGGTCGACCTGCCCCATCTGACGGTGTTGCTGCCGGCGTCGCTCCAAACCGCGGGCCTGGCGCTGCTCACCGTGGTTGCGATCGCCGGGGTTCTGTGGCTGGCGTGGCGGCGGCGCACCGAGCCGACGGCTGCGGCGGCCCTGCTGATCGCCGGCGGGGTTCTGGCGGCACCCCACGCTCTGCCGGCCGACCTGGTGCTGGTCGCCATGGCGATGGCGGTGTGGGGTCGGGCGCGGTGGTTCGAGTGGCTGGCCCTGTCCGCGGCCGCCCTGGTCTGCGCGCTGGCGCCGGTCCCGGTGCCGCTGATCGTCGGCGCGCTGGTGATCGGCTGGGTCTGCCTGCGCGCGGGCGGGCTGCTTACCTCGTCGCCGCCAGCGCAGGAACCCGCGTCTGCTCGATGATGCCGTCGATCAGCCCGTACTCGACGGCCTCTTGAGGCGTCAGAAAGAAGTCGCGGTCGGTGTCCCGTTCGACCCGCTCCAGCGGCTGGCCGGTGTGCTTGGCGATGAGCTCGTTCAGGACGGTCCTGATCCGGATGATCTCTCTCGCGTGGATGTCGAGGTCGCTGGCCTGGCCCTGCAGACCCTTGCCGCCGATGAGCGGCTGATGCATGTGGATGGTCGCGCTCGGCAGCGAGAATCGCTTCCCTTTCGCGCCGGCCATCAGCACGACTGTGCCGAAGCTCGCCGCCCGGCCGATGCACACAGTCGAGATCGGGGTTTGCACGTACTGCATCGTGTCGTAGATCGCGAACCCGGCCGACACGGCCCCGCCGGGCGAGTTGACGTAGATCTGGATCTCCTTCTCGGGGTCGTCGGCGGCGAGGTACATCAGCTGGGCGACGACGAGGTTGGCGACCACGTCGTCGATCGGCCGGCCGATCAGGATGATGCGGTCCTTCAGCAGCCGCGAGTAGATGTCGAATGTGCGCTCGCGGTTGCCGCCTTCGTTCTCTACTACGGTCGGGACGTAAGCCAATCTGGATCGCAGCTTACGAGAAATGTTGCTCGCGCCATCTGACTTCTTCACTGGGCTGCGGAAGGGCCTGAAGCCTAGGCTGCCCCAGGCGATGCGAGATTTCCGCACCTCACGAGGGCGCGGCCGGCTGATCAAGGTCTACTACAGCGAGACGTCGATCCACTTCGAAGCCTGGCACCACACCGGTGCTGGGAAGGTAGAGGTCGGTTTGCACTTCGAGGCTTCCGCCGCGGAGAACAAGGCCGCGTTTGATTTCTTCCGCGCCCGCATGGTCGAGATCAAGGCAAGCCTCCCTCGCGCCGAGCTCGAACCCTGGGACCGGGGATGGTCTCGGTTGTATGAGACGCTCCCTGCCGCGCGCCTCGACGAGGACGTGCTATGGCGTACCGTCGACTGCATGTCGGCGTACGTGGTCACCCTGCAGCCGCTGGTGGAACAGTTCTGGAAGGAGCTGCGATGAGAACCGTGGAAGTCAGCGACGAGCTTCAGTCCTACCTGGACGGCCTGGTGCCGAAGCGCGACCCGGTCCTGGCACGGATGGAGGAGGAGGCCCACCGCGAGAGCATCCCCATCGTCGACCCGCACGAAGGCCAGCTGCTGTACCTGCTGGTCAAGATCGCAGGAGCAGAGCGAATCCTGGAGCTGGGCACGGCGACGGGATACAGCGGCATCTGGCTGCTCCGGGGCACGAAGGCCGGAACGCTGACGACGTACGAGATGGATCGCGACCGGGCCGCGCGGGCGCGCGCCAACTTCAAGGCCGCGGGCTTCGGCGATCGCGCGATCGTGCTGGAGGAGAACGCCAAGGATGGACTGGAGAAGCTCGACGGGCGGTTCGAAGCCTGCTTCATCGACCTCCTCAACTCGTTCCGCTCCGAAGAGATCACTCGCCGCGTCGTCGAGCTGTGCCTCGAGCGGCTAGAGCCGGGTGGGCTGCTGATGGCGGACAACGCGCTGCGCCAGGGCGAGGTCCTGCATCCGAGCAACCAGCAGGCGCAAAACGTCGCCTTCTACAACCGGTTCGTGTCCGAGCACCCGCGGCTGGAGGGCGTCGTGATCCCCATCCGGGACGGCCTGTCGGTGGCGAGGGTCAGGGACTAGGGCTAGACCGCCGGTTTAGCCGCGTCGCCCTCGATCCAGTAAGTGCCGTCGGCCGCGTGCTCCATCTTCCAGATCGGCACGCTCTCCTTCAGCCGGTCGATGCCCCACCGGCACGCCTCGATCGCGTCATGGCGGTGCGGCGCGGACACGCTCACGACCACGGAGGCCTCGCCGATCTCGAGCTTGCCGGTCCGGTGCGCCATGGCCACCCGGGCGGCGGGCCACCGCTCCTTGATCTCGTCTCCGATCTTGCGCATCTGCGGCACAGCCATCTCGGCGTAGGCCTCGTAGTCGAGGTGCGTCACCGACTGTCCGCGCGAGTTGTCACGCACGATGCCGGTGAAGGTGCAGATCGCGCCGGCGCCTGCATGCGAGACCACGGCCTCGAGCTCGCGGGGGTCGATTGGACCCGTCGTGACGTCGTAGCGCAAATCACAAACCTCCGCTGACAGGAGGGATGAACGCAACCTCGTCGCCGTCGGACACCGTCGCGCTCCAGTCGTTGAACTCCTGGTTGATGGCGCCGCGCACTGCCTTCCGGTCTGATTCCAGCGTCGGGTGCTTCTGCCGCGCGGCGTCGTAGACAGCGCCGAGCGTCGCGTGGACCGGCACGTGCATGACCTCGATCTCGAGCCCAGCCTGCTCGCGCAGACGGGCAAAGAACCGCACTCGGACCGCGATCGCTACCGCCACGAATTCATCTTAAGTGACGAAAACGTGAACCTCTTTGCCCGAGTCCAGAGCCCGCTCAACAGTGGTGCGGGTGCCTTTCGAGGCGCCGTCCCAGAACGCGACCAGCACGTCGCATGCATCGACCAAACGCTGGTTCCGTGCCGCCGCCTTCCCGGCGTCGGCGAGCTCGTCGAACGAGGCGGGGATCACCTGGACCGCGAGGCCCCGCTCCCGGGCCGCCCTGGTCGCCGCTGCGTCGACGCCGCTCGAGCTGCCGGTGATGATCGAAGCATTCGCGGGTAAGGCCTTCACGTACTCGGTCACCCGCGTGGGCTCGCCGAAGTGCCGGCTCCCTACGATTCCGACTTTCAACTAGCCGGCGGTGGACGCGCTCTTGCCGATGTTGCCGATGTTCTTCTCGAACATCGCGCGCAGCTTTGCCGCCTGCCGGTCGTAGTCCTCGGGATTCGGCCAGCTGTCACGCGTGTCGAGCACCTCGCGCGGCACGCCGGGCACACGGTTGGGGATCTGCAGGCCGAACACCGGGTCGACATGAGTCGTGACGCCGCGCAGGTCGCCCTGCAGGATCGCCCGCACGATCGCGCGCGTGTGGGCGATGGACATGCGCTCGCCCACGCCGTAGGGCCCACCGACCCAGCCCGTGTTGAGCATCCACACGTCGGCGTGGTGGCGCTTGACCCTCTCCACCAGCATGTCCGCGTACCGCTCGGGAGGCAGGACCAGAAACGGCGCCGCGAAGCAGGTGCTGAAGATCGGCTCGGGCTCCGTGACGCCGCGCTCGGTTCCCGCAACCTTCGCGGTGTACCCGGAGAGGAAGTAGTAGCGGATCTGCTCCTCGTCCAGCAGCGACACCGGCGGCAGGACGCCGAAAGCGTCGGCGGACAGGAACATCACGTTGTGGGGGTGGCTGCCCATGCCCGTGGGGATCGCGTTGGGAATCAGGTCGATGGGATACGCGGCCCGCGTGTTCTCGGTCTTCGCGTCGGAGTCGTAATCGGGAACCCGAGTCCGCGGGTCGTACACGACGTTCTCGAGGATCGTGCCGAAGCTCTCCGTCGCGGTGTAGATCTCCGGCTCGGACTCCTTCTTGATCCGGATCGTCTTCGCGTAGCAGCCGCCCTCGAAGTTGAAGATCCCGCGGTCGCTCCAGCCGTGCTCGTCGTCCCCGATCAGCCGCCGCGACGGATCGGCTGACAGCGTGGTCTTGCCGGTGCCGCTGAGACCGAAGAACAGCGCGATGTCGGATCCCTCCTGGTCCGTGTTGGCGGAGCAGTGCATCGGAAACACGCTCTGCGCCGGGAGCAGGTAGTTGAGGGCGGTGAAGATCGATTTCTTGATCTCGCCCGCGTAACCGGTTCCCCCGATGATCACGGTCCGGCGACCGAGGTTGACCAGGATGAAAGTCTCGCTGCGGGTGCCGTCGCGCTGCGGCTCGGCTTTCATCGAGGGGAGCGCGATGACGGTGAAGTCGGGCTCGAACTCTATCAGCTCGTCCGCGGTCGGTCGGATGAACAGGTTGCGCGCGAAGAGGCTGTGCCAGGCGAGCTCGGTGATGACGCGCACGCGCAGGCGGTAGCGCGGGTCGGCGCAGGCGAAGACGTCCTGCGTGTAGACATCGTGCGTCGCGATGAACTCCTGCATCCGGCGCAGCAGGCCGTCGAACCTGTCCGTCGCGATGGGCTGGTTGCCCGGGTGCCACCAGACGGCGTCCTGGCTCGTCGGCTCCTTGACGAAGAACTTGTCCTGGGGGGACCGGCCGGTGTGCTTGCCGGTCTCAGCCGTAAGTGCAGCGGTCGAGACGATGGCGGCTTCGTCCCGCCGGATCGCCTCCTCATACAGGGCCGCGGGGCTCAGATTGCGTCGTTCGACAGCAACCTCACCCTTCGCGACCACGATGTAAACCTACTACGCGATGCGCGCGCGCCGGGTGCTCGCCCGCCGCCGCTGTTTGCCGCTCACGTAGTCGACCAGGATGTACTCGCCGAGACGGTCCGGCGAGACGAAGAAGGCGCGGCCCTTGTTGATCCGCGTCATCTGGTTGATGAACTCGGTCAGGTACGGCCCGCGCTCGAGCATGAAGGTGTTGATGGTGATGCGGTCGCGCGTGCAGCGCTTGACCTCGCTCAGCGTCTGCTGGATCGTCCTGTAGGTCGGCGGATAGGCGAACGAGGCCCGCCCGTTCTCCTCCAGGTGAGCGGTCGGCTCACCGTCGGTGATCATGATCACCTGCCGGTTCCCGCGGTGCTTGGCCAGCAAGGACCGCGCGAGCTGAAAACCGTGCTGCATGTTCGTGCCGTACACGTAGTCGTTCAGGGCGAGGTTGGGCAAGGTCTGCGGCTTCAGCTCGACCGCGTAGTTGGAAAACCCGACGACGTAAAGCGAGTCGCGTGGGTACTGGCTGCGGATCAACGAGTCGAGCGCGATGGCGACCTTCTTGGCGGCGAGAAAGCATCCCCGCAGGAACATCGAGCGGCTCATGTCGATCATCAAGACCGTGGACGCCTGCGACATGTGCTCGGTCCGGTGGACGATGAAATCCTGCGCCGCCATCTTGACCGGGACCTTCGGGCCTTCCCGCACGATCGAGTTGAAGAGCGTCTCCTTCATCTCGAGCAGGAACGGGTCGCCGTACTCGTACTCCTTCAGCTCCTCGGATGCATCGATGCCCGCGCCGCCGCGCCACAGCTGGTGCTGGCCCATCCGGGTCTTCTTCAGCTGGTCGAAGATGTCGCGCAGCGCGGACTGGCCGATCCGGCGCATCCCCCGAGGCGTGAGCTCCAACCGGCGTCCCTTCCGCTCGACGTATCCCGCCTTCTCGAGCACGTCCGTGACCTGACGCAGCTGGTCCAGCGCCTGCCGCGCCTCCGGACCCAGGAGCTCCTGGGCGAGCGAGCGGTCCACGTCATCCGGCCGGAAGCTGCCGCGCTCGAGCTGCGACTCGAGGCGATCCATGCGCTGCAGGCGTTCCATCAACCCCATGGCCTCGCCCATAGAAAGCGGGTCCTCGCCGAAGAACGGATAGCGTTCGGTCAACTCGGAGGGCGGCATCATCGCCTGCATGAAGCCCGACAGCCGGGCCAGCTCGAGACGAAGGGAATCGTCCTGGAGCAGCGCGTCCATCATCTGACGCAGCTCCTCGCGCGCCTCGGGGCTCAGGCTCTGGAGCAGCGACTGCATCTGCGCCATCTGCCGCTGCAGGTGCTCGAGGAGCTCGTCGAGGCTGTTGATGCCGGGCGGGAACATGTCGCCGAACTTCTGCATGAAGCCGTTGAAATCGGGCGTCCGGCCCTCCATCCGCTGCTCGAGCATCTTGTTGAGCTCGCGCACCATGTCGCGCACCCGGGAGAGGTCCTGGCCCTGCATCTGCTGCAGCGACCCCTTGATGCCCTGGAACATCTGGTTTGTGACCTGCTGCTGCAGCTGCTGCATCAGCTCCTCGAACTTCTGGCGCGCCGCGTCGTCGACGAACTCGTAGTTGCGCAGTCCTTTGACCCGTCCGCCGAGGTCGTCGGGTAGGCGGTCGAGCTGGTCCTTGCGCTGGCGCGCGATGCGTTCGAGCAGCTTGCGGGCTTCGGGTGTCGCGTCGTCAAGCCGCTGCTCGATGCCCTTGCGCTCGGTGTCGATCACCTCCTGGACCTTCTGGCGCAGCTCCTCGACGGTCGAGTCGAGGTTGTAGCGGCCCAGCTCACGCTCGCGCGCTTCGCGCAGCTGCTTCAGCAGCTGCTCGAGTCCCTGCATGTTCGGCGAGCCCCAGCGAAGGAATCGCTGCAGGGCGGCGTTCAGGTCGCCGTAGTTCATGAGGTCGTCGGACAGCGAGTCGAGCACGTCGCCGGCGTCCAGCTCGTCCAGCTTCTGGCTCCCGTCCCATCGGGAGTAGCGGAACTTCACCCGATCACGCTAGCAGGGCGCCAACCTCCCAGAGCACGTTCGATGGCGCGGGCGGCGCGAAGGGCGACAAGATCGTTGAAGTTGCGGGCCACGACCTGGACTCCGATGGGCATGTTCTCGGGCGATGTGCCGGCCCGCACGACCACGCATGGGTTGCCGCTGAGGCTGTACGGGATCGTGTACGTGTAGGCGTGGTTTGGGTTGCCGCGGGCCCGATAGAGCGGCGCGATGTCGGGCGCCACGGGGCTCAGCACCAGGTCGAAACGAGTCATGAACTCGAGCACCTGGCGGCGGAAGTCGTCCCACCGCGCGTACAGCCGGTCGTGGCTCATGTGCTTGCGGCCCCAGTAGCCGAGCGTCACCTGGTGCGCTTCGGCTAGACCGGGGAGCCGCTCCTCGGTCACGGTGCATCCTGCGGCCGCCAGCGCTTTGGCCGCCGAACGGACCGCCGCGGCGATGGCGGGCGTGGGCTTCATGATGCCGTCGTCCGCGTACCAGGCCACCCGTAGGCCGGGCAGCTTTGGGGTTCGCCTGGGCAGCGGGACCGGGACCACGCCGGAGTCGATTCCGTCCGGTCCGATGAGCACGGGAAACGTCAGCGCGAGGTCGGCGACGAAGCGCGCCATGGGGCCCGCCTGGCTGCGAGGATCGGTGAGCCCGCCGGGCAGCCCGTATGCCCCCGTGGCCGGGACAAGCCCGGCGGTCGGTTTGAGGGTTGCCACCCCACAGTAGTGGGCCGGCATCCGTAGGCTGCCCCCAGAATCGCTGCCGATGCCAACCGGCGACCCACCCGCCGCGATGATCGCGGCCTCGCCGCTGCTGCTGCCGCCCGGCGACCGGTTGACGTCGTAGGGATTGCGAGTGCCGCCGTGGAGCGGGTTCCAGCTGTCGCTGCCCACGCCGCCCGGGGGGCAGTTGGTCTTGCCGATAAGGATCGCGCCGGCTCGGCGCATCCGGGCCACGACCGTGGCGTCATGGTCGGGCACATGCGCCCGCAGCATGCGAAGCCCCGCGGTGGTCGGCATCCCTGCCGTGTTGAAGATGTCCTTGGCCGTGAACGGCACCCCGTGAAGCGGGCCGAGGCCGGCCCTGCGCCTGCTGTGGCGGTCGGCGTTGCGTGCCTCCTTGATGGCGCTCTCGGCGGTCGCGAACACGACCGCGTTCAGACGTGGGTTGACGGTGTGGATGTGCTCCAGGTGGGCGCGCACCACCTCGACCGAGGAGAGCTGCTTCGACCGAATGGCCCTCGCCAGCCAACCGGCCGGCGCGCCAATTACGTCTCGCACGCGGGGAGATTAGAGGCTGCAGGCCGAATTTGAGCCGGCTTAGACGGTGTCCCCCGGCTTGATGTCCAGCACGCGCACGCTGTTCCCCACCAGCTCCTGGAGCTGCTCCGGACGTCCACTCAGGATGGGGAACGTGGCGAAGTGCATGGGCACCACAGTCTTGACGCCGAGGAGCTTGGCGGCTTTGGCCGCGCGCTCCGGACCCATGGTGTAGAAGCCGCCGATCGGCAGAAAGGCCACGTCGAAATTCGCCAGCTCGGCGATCACCGCCATGTCCCCGAAGACGTCGGTGTCGCCAGCGAAATAAACCTGGAAACCGTTCTCGAACTCGATGACGAGTCCGCATGCGTCACCGCCGTAGATGACGGCGCCGTCCTCGGTGATGCCGCAGGAGTGCTCGGCGTGAACCAGCGTGACCTTGATGCCGTCGACGTCGACGGTGCCGCCCTGGTTGGCGCCGATGATCTTCTCCTGCTCGAGACCCTTCGACCCGAGCCACACGCTGATCTCGTGATTGCAGACGATGGTCGGCTTGGTGCGGCGCGCGATCTCCAGCGCGTCGTGGATGTGGTCGAAGTGGCCGTGCGTGATGAGCATGAGGTCGCACCTGTCGACGGTCTTCAGCGTTTCGGGCGCCGCGGGGTTGCCCATGACCCACGGGTCGATGAGGATCTCTTTGCCCTTCGCGCTGCGTGCCCTCCACGTGCCGTGGCCGATCCAGGTGAAGCTGACGTCAGCGTTGAGCGCCATTGATTCCTGCCCCCGTGTGCTCCGGGTCAGACCGGAGAGGTCGATTTTCCCACACGAGTCCCTGCCTGGCGCTCGCGCCGGACCGCGACCAGCGCGGCGACCCAGATGGCAAGAACGCCGAGCACGCCCAGCTCTGCGAGCAGACGCAAGACGAGGATGTCCGAGTAGCCGGAGACAAGAAGCGTCTGCATCCGGTTGTGCCCCACTCCGAGCAGGAAGTAGCCCGCCGCGACGAGCGCCAGCACAGGCCAGTCCTTGCGCCGGACGGCCCACGCGACCAGGACCAGGATCGGCACCAGGAGCAGCACCAGGTGGGTGCCCCATGCGTAGCTCGTGACGATCGGTGTCACGGCGACCGCGGCGGCGGCTTCGAGGGAACGCCCGGCAAATGTCTGGGCGGGCGAGCGCAAAACAACAAAGGTGACCGCGAGCGCGGCGACGGCGAGCGCGACTGTGATCAGGCGCGCGCCGAGCGGGCTGCCCCGCACGACACCCAGCAACGTGTCCGGCGCAAACAGGCGCGTGATCGTGCCGCCGGGGGAGTGGTTCTCGTAGAGGCCCGTGCCCTGGCTGATGGCAGGCAGGACGGAGAAGAGGTACTCGAACAGGTACTGCGGCGCGGCCAGGAGCCACAGCGCGAGACCCGCGACCACGGCCGCGGCCAGCATCGTCCATCGCCTGGCCCACAGGATGAGGAGCCCGACCGGTGCCTGGATCATCTTGAGCGCGACCGCAACGCCGAGCGCCGGCCCGCCCCACCAGCCATCAGTGATCCAACCCCACAGCCATACGCCGGAGAGGGCCAGCAAGACAAGGTTGACCTGGCCTTCGTCGATGTTTCCGATTACTGGTTCGAAGCTGATCGCGATGAGCAGGAGCAGGACCGCGAGCTGCCAATCGCCGACCTTCAGAGCGCGCAGGGCGCAGAAGATGAAGACGAACAGCGACGCGTTCAGGACGAGGATCGCGCCGACCGTGATCACCTGGCTGTCGACCGCGACCAGTGGCTGCAGCATCCAGGCGAGCGGTGGCGGCATGACGTATTGAGGCCCGGTAGGTTCGAGGCAGCCGACCGTACGACAGAGGTCGTACGGATCGCGGTTCTCGGCGAGCCGGTGCGCGGCCCGCATGTAGCTCTCTTGAAAATCACCCAGGTACGCTCCGAATGCGAGCGGCTGGATCAGCGCCTGCCAGAGATATACGGCGCCGATGGGTACGCCTCCGAGGACGAGGAGAAGCGTGCGAAAGCGGCGGTTGTCCAGCGCCGTCGTGCGCATTGCCAGCGCCGGAGCGGTCACGGTTTTCGAAATACGAGCAGGTGGTTGAGCCCGATTTCGAAGAGCGAGTGGCGCTCGAGCACGAGGCCGGCCTGCTCGAACATCGCGATCGCCTTGGCCGGATCGAAACCGTAGTGCTGCTCCTCGTGCATGCCGTCGACCACGCGCAGCGTTTTCAGGACGCGGAGGATGTCGTCCACGCGTGACGACGGAACGGTGATGACAAGCCGTCCACCAAAGCGCATCTGATTCGCGCACCCGGCGGCGAACGCGGCCTGGTCTTGCCCGGGGATGTGCTCGAGGATCGCCAACGCGGCGACCACGTCAAAGGGCTCGCCGGCCGGCATGGCGGTGGGAAACGAGCCCTGGACGTAGGTGAATT
>DATIOJ010000135.1:0-36493 GCA_035473355.1 Candidatus Limnocylindrales bacterium | reverse complement strand
GGTCAGAAGAGTGCTGCTCACCTGGCCGATGAACTCGAGCGGCTTCTCCGGCTTGACGATGTTGTAGGTGCCGTCGATGAGCTTCTGCTCCTGCAGCACCTGGCGCAGCAGCTCGGCGCCGCCGTGGGCCTCCAGGGCAAGCACCTTGGCCGCCGCCGGCGTGCCGGGGCGGACTCGGATGCCGAGGCGGCCGGCCTGGATCTCTTCGCCCGGTATGTCCGGGTTCCAGAGCGGGAGGACGTCGCCGGGCAGCGTCCCCGGCGTTGTAGCCGGCGAACTCGTTGAGTTCGCTGGGCTTATGGGCGTGCTCATATCAGGTATGCCTTGAGAGTGATGCGGGCGAAAAGTTTGATTGGGGTCAAGTCAGGTTAGGAGGGGTCCCCAGGCGGGACCTAGCGCCCCAACGGGCAGGGCCTACGTTACCACACCTCGGGTTCCCCCTCGTGCTCCCCCATCAACGGGGGAGTGCCAAGATTGGATCGCAAATGTGGAAGAACCGGCTGAAGCCCTACGACTGGCTATCCGGGGACGAGGTCGACACGATCCACGAGCAGGCGATGACCATCCTCGAGGAGATCGGGATCGACTTCCTGCACGACGAGGCTCGCGAGCTGTTCCGGAAAGCCGGGATGCGGATCGAGGACAACCGGGTGCGCTTCGAGCGCGCCTTCGTCATGGAGCAGGTCGCCAAGACGCCCGCCACCTTCGAGCTGCAGGCGCGGAACAGCGCACACAGCGTGACCCTCGGCGGCGACAACGTCGTCACCGCGCCCGTCTACGGTCCTCCCTTCATCACCGACCTCGAGCGGGGACGCCGCGGCGCCACGATCGAGGACTTCACGAACTTCGACAAGATGTCGCAGGCGGTCGACCAGATCCACTGCGCGGGGGGGACGACGGTCGAGCCGGAGGACCTGCCGCTCGGAACGCGGCACCTCGACATGGTCTATTCCCACATCCGCTGGACCGACAAACCTTTCATGGGCAGCGTGATCTCGACGGAGAACGCCCGTGACACGATCGAGATGGCCTCCATCGTCTTCGGCGGGCGAGACAAGATCGAGAAGACGCCGGCGGTGATCAGCCTGATCAACGTCAACAGCCCGCTCCGCTACGACGACCGGATGCTCGGCGCGCTGGTCGAGTACTCGCAGGCCGGGCAGCCTGTGATCGTGACGCCCTTCCTGATGGCGGGCGCGATGTCGCCGATGGGCCTGGCGGGGACGGTCGCGCAGCAGACCGCCGAGGCGCTCGCGGGCATCGCGTTGGTCCAGCTGATCCGGCCGGGCACGCCGAGCGTCTACGGCTCATTCCTCACCAACACGGACATGCAGTCGGGCAGCCCGGCGTTCGGCACGCCCGAGTCGGCGATGGGCATCCTGGCCAGCGCGCAGATGGCCCGCCACTACAACCTCCCGTTCCGCGGTGGCGGCGCGCTGACGTCCTCCAAGGCACCGGACGCCCAGGCGGCCTACGAATCGATGATGTGCATGTGGCCCACCATCCTCGGCCGCGTCAACTTCGTGCTCCACGCGGCGGGATGGCTGGAGAGCGCTCTGCTCGCCTCGTACGAGAAATTCATGATCGACGTCGAGCAGCTGCGCATGTTCGAGTGGATTCTCGGACACGGCATGCCAGTCGACGACGAGGGCCTGGCGATGGATGCGCTGCGCGAGGTCGGCCCGGGCGGGCACTTCCTGGGCGCGGAGCACACGATGCGCCACTACCGGACCGGTTTCTACCGGCCGTGGATCTCCTCGACCGAGAACTACGACCGGTGGCAGCGTTTTGGGTCGCGCACCGCCGACGTCGTCGCGGCGGAGCGCTGGAAGCAGGTGCTGGCCGAGTATCCCGACCCGGGCATCGACCCCGGCGTCGACGAAGCGCTGCGCGAGTTCATAGCGAAGCGCAAGGGAGAGATTGGCGACTCCTGAGTCCAGGGCCCGGTCGCGGCTGGGCTACCTGTTGAAGAAGATCGCCTCTGGCGAGCCCGCCCCGGCGAGCGGCTCGGCGGCGGCCGCTGTGGTTGCGGCTTCCGCCGCGCTGCTGCAGAAGGTGGCGCTGAGGTCAGAAGGTAAGTGGAGCGGCGCGCCCGGCGCCTACCACCGGGCCGAAGCGTTGAGGCTGCGGGCGGAGGAGCTGATCGAGGCCGACTCGCTCGCGTATCTCGACTTTATCGCCGCGCTTCGCGCCGGCGGCGACGTCGACGCCGCCCGCCTGAGGACGATCGAGGTGCCCGCAGAGATCGCGGACTCCGCGGCGGCGGTCCTCGGCCTGGCCGCAGAGCTGGAGAAGGAAGGTAACCCGCACCTTCGCGCCGACGCGGTGGCGGCGGCGATGCTGGCGCGGGCGGCCGCCGAGGTGGCCATCATGCTCATCGAGGTCAACACGAAGGGTGGCGCTAGCGGGTCAGCTCGCCGGCCAGCCGCTCCAGGCCCCGCAGGTGATCGCCGTCGTGCTCCAGCGCGATCTGGAGATACCGATCGACAGTCACCTCCCCGTACCGCTCGTGCCGCCCGAACAGCTCCGTCCGCTGGCCGGTCTCGAGACTCTTCACGTAGCCGATCAAAAGCGTCCGCGTCGCGCTCCACTCTTCCAGCGCGTCGTCGAGGTGGATCCCGCTGAAGTCGGCGTCATCGTTCGTGAAGAAGTCGAAGCTCGGTGTCTCGCCAGCGGCGATCGCGCGGATCCTGGGCACGTAGCAGTCGCGCTCGGTCGCGGCCAGGTGGGCGGCGATGTCGCGCAGGTCCCACGCGCCGACTCGAGCCGACGAGTCCTCGGAGGCGACCCGGATCATGGCGATGACCAGTGCCTGGCTCTTCTCCAGGTCGTCCAGAATCACTTCGTTCATGCTGGGTTCAGCAGGCGCGACCGGGGGTTGGCCGCGGTCAGCTCTGCGATGAGCTGTCCCACTACCTCGTCCGGCTGGCCGGGGCGCTCCTCGACGGGCCCCCACCGCCACCCCTCCAGGTAGGCGTCCGCGTCCGTCGATCCGTCCTTCATCGCGTAGGCGTCGATCGCCGCCTGGAAGTAGTCCGGGAGCATCTTTTTGGCTTCAGCACCCCCGTCCCAGGCTTTGACCTGGGACGGGATGTGCTTCCAGAACATCACCTGGTAATTAGCCAAGTCACGACTCCACTAACGCAGCAAGCCGGCTTTCGAGTTCCCCCAATCCAACATCTCTTATCTCGAGCGGCAGCGCGAGGTACTCCGCGATCTCCTTGGCCTGCTCGGCGAGCCGGGGGTTGGGCACCTGACGAAGGTACAGGACCGCCTCGTAGTTGCCGAAAAGCATCGGCTTCAGGTCGGGGTGGCGGTGGAGCCCAAGGCCCCTGATGACGGCCCGGTCGAAGTTGCGGACCAGCCAGTCGGTCAGGAAAAAGGTGCCCGGCCTCTCGTCGGCGACCGTCTTGAAGGCTTCCTCCCCGGCGTACATCTCGTAGCAGTGCGGGCCGCGGAGTCGCGCCGCGCCGAACTCCTCCAGCACCGGCTCCAGCTTGCCGGTCGTGCCGCAATCGCCGTACACGACCACCAGCCTGTCGTAGCGAGGTCGCAGGTCGTGCAGCCTGGTGCGCAGCTCGTCGACGATTCGCGACGGGTAGAGGTGGAGCAGTGCCGAGACACCGTAGATGTCGACCTGCCAACCCCTGCGGTCGACGATGTCCTTCACCTCGCGCCCTAGCGCGCCGCAGATGACGAGGGCGGTCGTGCTCACGTGACTGCCTCGAGCACCGGGAAACCAAGCACGGCGATGAAGGAATCGTTGAAGTCGGAGCGGCCCGAAAGCTCGATGTACTCGATGCGCGACGGCAGCTCAAACGCCACCTGGCGCTCGCGGTAAGACAGCAGGGCGATCTTCGCGCCCTCGCCTGCCGAGTTGCCCACCGCGATGATCTTGTCGACGTCGACGGGAGGGACGAGCCCGATGATCTTCGCGCTCTCCGGATTCAGATACGAGCCGAACGATCCCCCGAGGAGGACCTCGTCGAGGTCGTCCACGGTCACACCGAGGATGTCCATCAAGACCTTGATGCCGGTGGCGATCGATCCCTTCGCAAACTGAAGCTCGCGGATGTCGCGCTGGGTCAGGTACACGCCGTCGGCGAGCAGAAACGCGCGCATTCCATCGACGTCGATGAGCCGTTCGCGCAACGGATGGTCAGGCATGTCCTGGGCCAGCCTCAAGCGCCCGGAGTGCTCGAGCAGCCCGGCGAGCAGCAGCTGGGCCACCACGTCGACGAGCCCCGAGCCGCAGATCCCCTGCGGCGGAACATCCCCGCCGATGACCTGAAGCTCAACGCGATCGCCCAGCTGCACGCCCTCGATCGCGCCGACCGTGGCGCGCATTCCGCAGCGGATCTGGCTGCCCTCGAACGCCGGACCTGCCGGCGCGGCCGTCGCGAGCGCACGCTGCGCGCTGCCGAGCACGATCTCGCCGTTCGTCCCGACGTCGACGAACACTCGCATCTTGTCCTCGCGCACGATCCCCGTTGCCAGCACGCCGGCGACGATGTCCGCCCCCACGTAGGCGCCCAGCGCGGGGAGCGTCTGCACGTAGCCCTGCGGATGGATGCGGACGCCCACGTCGCGGGCCTCGACGCTCAGCTGGTCCATGAAGGCGGGCGTGAAGGGCGACATCGAGAGCGGCGTCGGGTCGATGCCCAGCAGGAGGTGAAGCATCGTCACGTTGCCGACGACCACAGCCTCGTAGGTCTGCTGTGGCGAGATGCCAGTCTCGTGGTAGAGGTCGTCCAGGATCGTGTTCATGGTCGTGACGACGGCCGCCTGCAGCTCCTGGATGGCCTCGGGACCGTTCATGCCATGGCTGATGCGCGAGATCACGTCGGCGCCGAAAGGCGCCTGGCCGTTCAGGGTCGACAGGACCGACGCGGCCATCCCGGTGCGCAGGTTCATCAGCGTGCCGACCAGAGTCGTGGTGCCGACGTCGAACGCGACGCCGTAGCACTCGCCGGTCGTGTCGCCGGCCTCGACCGCAAGTAGATGCTCGCCGGCGAGCACTGCCGTGACGCGAAATCCAGACTCACGGAAGACCTGGGGGAGGGTGCGTAGCACCGCGACCTCCGCCACCATGTCGTGGCCCTCCTCGGTCAGCGCATCCTTCAGGCGCGCCACGTCGCTGCGCTGGTCGTGCAGAGTTGGCTCGCTGAGCTCGAGGTAGACCTTGCGGACGTTCGGATCGAGGATGACCAGGCGGCCGAGGCCCATGGTCGCGGCCTTCGGCACGCGCAGCAGCTGCGGCACCTCGCATGTCATGTCCTCATAGATGTGGGCCTGGCACGAAAGGCGCCAGCCGTCCGCGATCTCCGCGGGACGCAGCAGGCGATGGTCTGGTCCCTCGGGATCCGGCCGGCCCTGGATCACGCGCACCTTGCACTTGCCGCAGGTTCCGCGGCCGCCGCAGGTCGAGTCGATGGGGAGGCCGATCCAGTGCGCTGCGCTGAACAGCGTCGTGCCAGCCGGCACGCGCGTCGTTCGGTCGTAGGGGAGGTACGTGACCTCCAGCTTGCGCGCGATCATGGTGTGACGCGCGCCGCCTGCTCGGCGCGGAAGCTCGAGATCCACTTCATCGCGTACTCGTCATGGCCGAGCAAGAGGTCGCCCGCGAGGATCGCGCGCCGCACCTGCGCCTCGAGCGGGTTGGTGATCGCGCAGGTAAGCCCCGCGTGCATGGCGAGCGGCAGGAATGCCGCGTTGACGGTCGGGCGGTCGGGCAACCCGAAGGAGACGTTGGAAGCTCCGCAGGTCATGTTGTTGCCGAGCTCGTCGCGGATCAGCCGCATCGTCTCGAGCGTGATCACGCCGCACGTCGGATCGGCGGCGACGGTCATCGCGATCGGGTCGATGATCACGTCTTCCTGCGGGATGCCGTGGTCAGCCGCGCGCTGGACGATGCGCCGGGCCAGCTCGAGGCGCTCTGAGGGGACCATCGAGATACCGGTCTCGTCGTTGGCCATGCCGATCACGGCCGCCCCGTGCTTCTTGACGAGCGGGAGGATGCGCTCCATCCGGTCCTCTTCCGCGGTCACGGAGTTGACCAGCGCTTTTCCTTGATATGCGCTCAGCCCCGCCTCGAGCGCCTCGATGATCGACGAGTCGATGCAGATCGGCAGGTCGGTGACCTCCATCACCGCCTTGATCGCCGCGACAAGCAGCGCCGGCTCGTCGACCGCGGGGATGCCGGCGTTCACGTCGACCATGTGCGCGCCGGCCGCCGCCTGCGCCTGGGCGTCGGAGCGGACGCGGTCCATCACCCCTTGCTTCATCTCGGCCGCCAGGACCTTGCGACCGGTGGGGTTGATGCGCTCGCCGATGATCACGAAGGGACGATCGCCGGACACGACGACCTCGCGACCACGCGAGGAGAGGCGAGTCTCCAAGGAGCTAGCCCTTTCTCAGCGTCTCGTCGATCTTCATCACGGCCTGCTCCAGCGCCTGAGCACCCTGCGAAGCTGCGCTGCGATCGCCCACGAGCTCCTTGGCCATGCGCGTCGCCATGGAGGCGTCTGGCGCGTAGCTGTCAGCACCCACGTGCTTCGCATACTCGAGCGTCACCGGCGCGCCCCCCACGGCGATGTGCACCTTGTCGCGCAACCCGGCCTTGGCCAGGGCCTCGATGTTGGCTTTGAACATCGGCATCGTGGTGGTGAGAAACGCGGAGAAACCGACGACGTCCGGCTCGTACTTCTGCACCGCCTCGACGAACTTCTCAGGCGGGGTGTTCACGCCCAGGTCGTAAACCTCGAACCCGGCGCCCTCGAGCATGATCACGCATAGGTTCTTGCCGATGTCGTGGATGTCCCCCTTGACGGTCCCGATCACGTAACGGCCGACGGGCTTGGCCCCGGTCTCAGCGATGAGGGGCCGCAGGATGACGAGCGCGCCCTGCATCGCGCGGGCGGCGATCAGCATCTCGGGGACGAAGAAGTCGCCCTTCTCGAAGCGGCGGCCGACCTCCTCCAGGGAGGGGATCAGCGCCTTGAAGAGGATGTCCATGGGGTCCATCCCGAGCGCCAGCCCCTCTTCGGTCAGCGCCTTGACCTCGGGCGCGTGGCCGTTGAGCGTGTGCTCGAACAGGCCCGCCCGGATCTCTTCTTCGCGGCTCATCGTCCGCTCACGTGTTGCGCATCGCCCAACTGATGCTCAGGGCTCAACAGTTTACGTCCGAGAGCCGCGACTAGCAACGATAATGTTGCGCAATGAGCAACGAGGAGCCCCGAGACGTCTCGGTACGCTCGGTGGAAAGGGCGATCAACATCCTCGACCTGCTCGCCCAGGGCGGTTGGCAGACAGGGGCGGAGGTCGCCCGCGCCCTCCAGGTGCATCGCTCGACCGCCCTTCGCCTGCTCGGCACGCTGGAGCGCCACGCTCTCGTCGAGCGCGACCAGCGCACTGCTCGCTACCGACTGGGCCGGCGGCTTCCCCAGCTTGCGAGCGTGGTCACCGGGGAGTTCGACCTGCGCTACGTGGCGCGCCCGATCTGCGAGCAGCTTGCCGCGGCGACGGGCGAGACCGCGACGTTCGAGCTTCTGATCGGCGACGACATCGTCCCGATCGAGCAGGCGACCGCCTCCACGTCGGTCGTGACCATCAACTGGCTCGGCCGCCGCTACCCGGTTCACTGCACGGCCAGCGGCAAGGCGATCCTGGCCTTCGGTCCTGAGGCGGTCCGCGACCGGCTCCTGGCCAGGCCGCTGGAGAAGGTGACCCCGCGCACGATCACGGACCGGTCCGAGCTCGAGGCCCAGCTCGAGGCGGTGCGCCAGTCCGGACTGGCCCGCACGCACGAGGAGCTCGAGATGGGCCTGGACGCCATCGCGGCTCCGGTGTTCGGGCCCGACGGCGACGTCGCAGCGGCGCTGGACGTGTCCGGCCCGACCCACCGGCTGCGCGCGGGCGGCCGGTTCGACTTCGAGCGCCTGACCATCGAGGCTGCGGCGGACATGTCCCGCCGGCTGGGGCACCGCGAAAGGCGGCCTGAAACCTGATCGCCAACCAGGATTAACCGGCGCCTAACTGAAATCAACGGCACGTCTGAACTCCGTCCTTGCAACGTCGGCCGGAGGCCGCCATCATTGCTCTGTCCATCGGTCGCTTTGGCCTGCGACGGGCCTTTTGGAGGGGAGCGAAGCATGAAGTTAGGCAACCTTTGGCGGCACCTCGGGCTCGCCGTGGTGGCGTTGCTCCTGGTCGCCGCGTGTGGCAGCTCGAGCAATAACGCCTCTTCGTCGTGCAGCGAGTCCACGGCTAAAACCTCGAAATCTGCCTCCGACTGCGGCGGCATGGCCGCCCTGGTCGCGGCCGCCAAGGCCGAGGGCAAGCTGAACGTGATCGCCCTCCCCAGGGACTGGGCGAACTATGGAGCGATCCTCGACAGCTTCGCCTCCAAGTACGGCATCACGATCACGTCTGACAACCCGGACGGTAGCAGCCAGGACGAGGTGAACGCCGTCCAGCAGCTGAGCACGACCAGCCGCGCCCCCGACGTGCTCGACGTCGGCATGGCCGTGGCGCTGGCCAACGTCAACCTTTTCGCGCCGTACAAGGTCAGCACCTGGGGCGACATCCTGGACAGCCAGAAGGAGCCGACGGGTCTCTGGTTCCAGGACTACGGCGGTTTCATGTCCATCGGTTACGACTCGCAGAAGGTTCCGACCATCACCTCGCTCGACGACCTGATGGGTTCCGCGTTCAAGGGTAAGGTCGCGCTCAACGGTGACCCGACCAAGGCGAACGCGGCGCTGAACGGCGTCATGATGGCCAACCTCGCCAAGGGCGGCACGCTGGATGACGTAAGCAAGGGCGTCACCTTCTTCCACGACCTGAACAAGGCCGGCAACTTCTCCAAGACGCAGGCGACGACTGCGACTGTGAAGAACGGGACGACCCCCGTCGTCTTCGACTGGGATTACCTGTCGGCCGCGCATGGCACCGACGTCCCAACGTGGAAGGTCTTCGTGCCGAGCAACGCGATCCTGGGCGGCTACTACGCGCAGGCGATCAACAAGAACGCTCCTCACCCGGCCGCGGCGCGGCTGTGGGAGGAATACCTCTACTCGGACGCCGGGCAGAACCTCTGGCTCGCGGGCCTTGCACGCCCCGTTCGCCAGGCGGCGATGGAGAAGTCGGGCACGATCGACAAGACCGCGGCCGCCAAGCTGCCGCCGGTCAACGGAACACCGAAGTTCATGAGCGATGCGCAGGCGACCGCGGCGAAGAACTACCTCGTCGCCAACTGGCTGACGGCGATTTCTTGACAGCCGCCGGTAGCCCGGCCGTAGCAACCAACGTCGGCCGCCCACTCCTGGGCGGCCGGCGATTCTCCCTTGACTGGGTCGGCACGGTTCCGTTCTTCGTCTACGTCCTGGCTTTTCTGATCCTGCCGTCGGCGATCGTCGCGATCGGCGCCTTCGTCGACGCCAACAACGGGTTCACCCTCGACAACTACGCCCACCTCTCGCGCTCGTTCGTCGTCAAGTCGACGATCGACACGACCGTCGTCTCGGCGATCACTGCCGTTCTGGGAGCCGTCCTCGGCTCGCTGCTCGCGTACGCGATCGCCACAGGGAATCCAAATGGTGTGCTCCGCCGGATCTTGATCTCTGCGTCGGGGGTGCTCGCTCAGTTCGGCGGCGTAACGCTCGCATTTGCCTTCATCGCAAGCATCGGCCCCGCCGGTTTCGTCTACCTGTTCGCGCAATCTCACGGCTTCGACTACTACGCAAAGGGAATCTGGCTTTTCGAGCCGGTGCAGGGCCTTTCGCTCGTGTATCTGTACTTCCAGATTCCCCTTATGGTGCTTGTCTTCCTGCCGGCTCTCGATGGCATCAAGCCGCAGTGGCGGGAGGCGACCCAGAGCCTCGGCGGCGGGACGTGGCACTACTGGCGTTACGTGGCGGGCCCGATCCTGTTCCCAGCATTCCTCGGTGGCACGCTCCTGCTGTTCGCCAACGCGTTCTCTGCCTACGCCACGGCCAACGCGCTGATCAACCAGGGGGCGCCGATGCTCGCCCAGCAGATCAGCAACGCACTGAGCAGCGAGGTGGGCGCCGCCGAGCCGGGCTTCGCCAAAGCGATCGCGGTGCAGATGATCGTCATCGTCACCGTGGTCACCGTGTTGTATTCACTGCTGCAAAGGCGGACGTCACGATGGCTGTAGCGAGGCGCGGCATCCACCGCACGCGGTGGATCAAGCTGCAGCTCTTCCGCTACATCGTTTTCATCTTCGCGGGCATCTTCTTCCTCGTCCCGATCGGCGCCATGCTCGAGTTCTCGACGCGAGGCAACCACAACGAGCGCACGCTGGAGTACTGGAAGTCGATCGTCAGCTTCCAGGAGATGATCGGAACGGTAGGCGCGCCCACTCAGGCGACAGGAATCGTGGCCTCGCTCGAGCTGGCCGTCATCACGTCAGTCGCCATGCTCCTTCTGCTGGTGCCGACGATGGTGTGGGTGAGGCTCAAGCTCAAGCGCCTCAACCGGATCGTGGAGTTCATCTGCCTGCTGCCGCTGACGATTCCGGCGATCGTGCTGGTGGTCGGCCTGTTCCCGATGTACATCTGGCTCGGCACCAACTTCAGCGATTCCATCCTCACCCTGGCGCTGGCGTACGTGGTGCTGGTGCTTCCTTACTGCTATCGAACACTAGATTCAGGCCTGGCCGCCATCGATGTGAAGACACTGTCCGAAGCCGCGCGCAGCCTGGGCGCGAGCTGGTTCTCGGTGATGTGGCGAGTGATCGCGCCGAACATCTCGAACGCGATCCTGAACGCGACCCTTCTGTCTGTGGCCCTGGTGCTTGGCGAGTACACGATTGCGAACAACCTGCTCTACAACAATCTCCAGGTCGAGCTGGTGCACCTGGGCCGAACCAACGCCGGCGTGTCGATCGCCGTCGCCGTGGCGTCGCTGCTCTTCGCCTTTGTGCTGCTGATCGCGATCTCGTTCGTGGGAGGTCGCCCGCGGCGCGCCCAGCCGGAGGCGGCCACCAACTTCGGGAAGGGACCTGTGCAAGGATCGGCAGGATGAGCGAGCGCTCCGGAGTCGAGGTGAGGCTCGAGAACCTGGTCCGCCGCTACGGCGCCGTGACCGCACTCGACGGGCTGTCCCTGACCATCGCACCCGGCGAGCTCGTGGCACTGCTAGGTCCATCTGGATGCGGCAAGACGACGGCGCTGCGCCTCCTCGCCGGCCTGGAGCAAGCGGACGAAGGCCGCGTGATAGTCGGCGGTGACGACGTCACCGACCTGCCCGCGAACCGCCGCAACATCGGCATGGTGTTCCAGGCGTACTCGCTTTTCCCGCACATGGTCGCGTGGGAGAACGTCGCGTTCGGCCTCCAGATGCGACACGTCGGCACCGCAGAGCGAAAGAAGCGAGCGCTGGACGCGCTGGAGCTCGTCGGTCTCGGCCGCTTTGCGAATCGGTATGCCAATCAGATGTCGGGTGGCCAGCAGCAGCGCGTGGCGCTCGCCCGCGCGCTGGCGATCCAGCCGCAGGTCCTGCTACTCGACGAGCCGCTGTCTGCGCTCGACGCCAAGGTGCGCTCTCGGCTGCGGGACGAGATCCGCCGCGTCCAGCTGGACGTGGGGATCACGACGCTGTTCGTGACGCACGACCAGGAGGAGGCGCTCGCCATCGCGGACCGCGTGGGCGTGATGCAGTCGGGCAAGCTCGAGCAGCTTGGCCCGCCGACGACCGTGTACTCGCGCCCGGCCACGCCGTTCGTGGCCGACTTCGTCGGTCTCACCAACCGGCTGGCCGGCACGGTGCGGCGCGGTGTGGTCGAGGTTCGCGGCACCGAGATCCCGCTTGTGCAGCCTGACACCGTCGACGGCCCTGCCACCGCGCTCGTCCGGCCGGAAGCGGTCACGTTCGCCGAAGACGGCGCGACGACGGCGGAGGGCCCGCTCGTCGGCACGGTGATCGCGGTTGCGTTCCTCGGCGCCGTGAGCCGCGTCACTGTCGACATGGGCGACACCACGATCCTCGCGCAGCTGCCGACCTCCGCCGCGGCCGACCACCCCGCGGGCACCAAGGTTCGTCTCGCGCTTCGTCCCGACCCGGTCCTCGTCGATCGTAACGACTGAACGCCGGCTGGGCGCCGGCCCGGTCGTTCGGGAGGGATCGCGGGCGGCGTATCGCTCGGTGGGCGAGCTGGACGGTGAACCGCAAGTCGTGAGGGGCGACATCGTCGACGGTGATCCGCAGCCACGCGGAGAGCGGATCGCACGAATCGTTCACCTGACCGACCTCCACGTCACCGACGCGGAATCGCCGGCGCGTTTCGAGTTCGTCAACCGCGAGGCGCAGGACCGCCGGCTGAGGGAGCTGCTACCGATGCATCGGCCGCAGGAGACGCTCAACACGCACGCGCTAGCGGCGATGGTTCGGACGATCAACAGGCTGGATCCGGTGGACCTTGTCTCTGTGACCGGTGACGTGGTCGACAACACCCAGAGCAACGAGCTGGCGAACGTCCTGGCGCTGCTCGGCGGCGGTGACGTGCGGCCAGACTCGGGCGCACAGGGCTACGACGGGGTGCAGCTGGCGGACTGGCCAGGCGACCTCTACTGGAGGCCCGACGGTTCGCCGGACGGCGACCAGTTCGAGCGCCTGCTGGGGTTTCCCCAACACCCGGGGCTCCTCGACCAGGCCGTGCGGCCTTTCCAGTCGGAGGGCCTGCGCTTTCGGTGGCTTCGGTGCTGGGGCAACCACGAGCAGGTCTGCCAGGGCGTCGGTGTGGTCACGCCGGCGCTGGCCGATGCGATGCGAGGATCGCGCAAGCCCGTCGACTTTCCGCCGGACTTCGACCCCGAGCGCGCGCTGCAGATATTCACCGAACACCCGGAGCGATTCATGAGTGGCGCTTCGCGCGAGGTACCCGCTGATTCGGATCGGCGGCCGATCCAGCGCGCCGACCTGCTGCCTTCCTCTTATTACGTGCACGACGCGGACCGAGTCCGGTTCATCACCCTCGACACCGTTTGCGATGCGGGCGGCGCAGACGGCACGATCGACGAGACGCAGCTGCACTGGCTCGAACAGCGCCTCGCCGAGGCGAGTGACCGATACGCGGTGATCCTCTCGCATCACGGGTACGACACACTTGCCAACCCGCGTGGCGAACGGCGCGCCGATGAGCTGCTCGCAACGCTGTCCCGGCATCCCAACGCCGTGGTCTGGCTCAACGGCCACATCCACGCCAACCGGATCACACCGCGGCGCGGCTTCTGGGAGGTGACCACCAGCGCGCTGGTCGACTGGCCTTGCCAGGCGCGGGTCATCGAGCTCTACCGGACTCGCGGTGGGCTGCTGGCGATCGCCTGCACGATGCTGGACCATGACGGCGAGGGCCTTGCGGCGCTCCACCGGGAGCTCGCGGCCAACGTGCCCCTCAACGGTTTCGACTCCTGGCGGCCGGGCCGGCCGGCGGACCGAAATGCCATCTTGCTGCTCCCCGACCCCTGCTAAATGTGTTGCGCATAGCGCGACAGTGGCGTAGAATGCGACACCGCACGTGGTGAGGGCGGTGGGCGCGCAGACGGGTGGGCAACCGCTGGCCGCGATGCTGCGCAGGCCGCGCTACGAGATCTTCCCCACCGATGACGTGCTCGACGTGGTGGCGCGCCACGTACCCAAAGACGTGACCCTCACGGTCACCGCCTCACCCCGCCGGGGCCTGGCCGCGACCGTCCAGCTCGCGATCCGGCTCGCCCGCCTCGGCTACACCACCGTTCCACACCTGTCGGCGAGGTTGATCCGTGACCGGGCGGACCTGGCGCAGATTCTGGAGGCCATCCGCCCCGCCGGGATCCGCGGCATCTTCGTCGTGGCGGGTGACGCCCGCGAGCCCGCCGGGGAGTTTCCGGACGCTCTGTCCCTCCTGGCGGCTCTGCCCCCGGACCACGGCCTGACCGAGATCGGCGTCACCGGGTACCCGGAGAGCCATCCGTTCATCCACGACGACGTCACGATCCAGGCCATGTGGGACAAGCGCCGGTTCGCGAGCTGCATCGTCAGCAACATGAGCTTCGACCCGGAGACGGTGAAGCGATGGGTCGAGCGCGTGCGGCGGCGCGGCGTCGAGCTGCCCATCTACATCGGCATGGCTGGACTTGCCGACCCGGCGCGGCTGCTGCGCCTCTCGACGAAGATCGGTGTCGCCGACGCCGCGCGATTCCTGCGCGGGCATCCGAGCTGGCTTGCACGAATGCTGCGTCCGGGTGGCTACGAGCCTGGGCGGTTCGTCAGTGCGCTGCTGCCGGACCTGACCCAGCCCGGCCGGCGGATCGCCGGCCTGCACGTGTTCACCTTCAACGAGATCGAGCCGACGGAAAGGTGGCGCCAGGAGATGCTGGCGCGTCTGAACTGACGCTGGCCGCGCCACGGCGACTTCATGAACTAAGTGAGGGTGTGTGATGAAGGTTGAGTTCCCGACCGACCTCGAGATTGCCCGCAAGGCGCGGCTCCTGCCGATGCCGGACATCGCCGCGAAGATGGGCATTGGTCCGCATCTCCTCGAGCCGTATGGGCACGACCTGGCGAAGATCAAGCTGGACGCGATCGACGAGCTGAAGGACCGGCCGAAGGCCAAGTACGTCGTGGTGTCGGCGATCACGCCGACCCCACTGGGCGAGGGCAAGACCACGACCACCGTCGGTCTCGGCGACGCGCTGAGCCGGATCGGCAAGCGCGCGACCGTCGCCATCCGCCAACCGTCGATGGGTCCGACCTTCGGCATCAAGGGTGGGGCGGCGGGCGGGGGCTACAGCCAGGTCGTGCCGATGGAGCGGCTCAACCTTCACCTGACCGGCGACTTCCACGCCGTCACGGCGGCGCACAACCTGCTCGCCGCGATGATCGACAACTACATCCACCACAGCCTGCGCGACTTTCCGATCGACCTCCACAGCATCACGTGGCGGCGCGTCCTCGACGTAAGCGATCGGGTGCTGCGCAACGTGGTGGTCGGCCTGGGCGCGCCCGAGGACGGCGTCACTCGCCAGACTGGCTTCGACATCACGGCCGCCTCGGAGGTCATGGCCGTGCTGGCGCTGTCCACGTCGCTGCAGGACATGCGGCAGCGGCTGGGGCGGATGGTGATCGGCCTGGCGCGTGATGGAAAGCCGATCACCGCCGACTTCCTGCACGCGGGCGGCGCGATGACCGTGATCATGCGCGACGCCATCAAGCCAAACCTGCTGCAGACGCTGGAGAACACGCCTGTGCTGGTGCACGCCGGGCCCTTCGGCAACATCGCCAACGGCGCGTCGTCTGTCCTCGCCGACATGATCGGCATCCACGGCGGCGACTTCCTGGTCACCGAGGCCGGATTCGGCGCGGACATGGGCGCGGAGCGGTTCTTCAACATCAAGTGCCGGACCTCCGGCCTGACCCCCGACGCCGCCGTGGTCGTCGCGACGGTGCGCGCGTTGAAGGTGCACTCGGGCAAGTACCGCGTCGTGGCCGGCAGGCCGCTGCCGCCGGCCCTGCTCGAGGAGAACCCGGACGATGTGCTCGCGGGAGCGGCCAACCTCCGCAAGCAGGTCGAGAACATCCAGATCCACGGCGTGACCCCCGTGGTGGCCATCAACGCATTTCCGGGCGACCACCCCTCTGAGCACCGCGCCGTGCGCGAGCTGGCCGAGCACCTCGGCGTGCGTTCGGCGGTGTGCCGGAACTTCGTCGACGGCGGCTCCGGCGCGACCGAGCTGGCGGAGGCGGTGGCCGAGGCGGCCGAGGAGCCGAGCACGTTCAAGCTCCTTTACCCGGACGCGGCGACCCTCCGCGAGAAGATCGAGACAATCGCGCTGCGGATCTACGGGGCGCGTGGTGTCGAGTACGACCCAGTGGCGGCCAGGCAGCTCGATGCTTACGAGGCGAGCGGGTTCGGGCGGCTGCCTGTGTGCATCGCGAAGACGCATCTTTCCATCTCGTCCGACCCCAAGCTCAAGGGCGCGCCCACGGGGTGGGTGCTCCCCGTGCGCGAGGTGCGTGCCTCAGTGGGCGCGGGATTCATCTACCCGATCTGCGGCGAGATGCGAACCATGCCCGGCCTGCCGACGACGCCCAACGCGATGTCGATCGACATCGACGAGAACGGAGACATCGTCGGCCTCAGCTGAATAGATGGAGTCTCCAACGGGTAGAACCAGGACGTGAAGACCCAGTCGATCGCAGCCAACACCGGCGTTGGCACTGTCGAGCTCGCGGTCACCGACGGCGACCGCGCGCTGCGCTTTTACCGCGACTACGTGGGCCTGGCTCCACTTCCGTCCGACGGTCCCGAGCTGAGGCTCGGCGCAGCGGGACGCGAGATCGTCGTTCTCCAACCCGGCGCGGAGCGGCCGGCGGTGCCGCGGACTTCCGGCCTGTACCACCTGGCGATCGTCGTGCCCGACCGCCGCGAGCTGGCCCGCGTGATCGGCCGCCTGGCGCGCATGCGCTGGGAGCAGTACCCGACCGACCACGTGATGACGAAGGCGAACTATCTCTGGGATCCCGACGGCAACGGCATCGAGATCTACACCGAGTCGCCGGAGGACGGGACGATGGGCTTCGCCAACGGCACGTTCGCGGCCTATGACAAGGATGGGAAGCCGCGATCAGGACGTGAGCCGATCGACCTCGAGGAGCTCTTCAGCCACCTCAGCGCCGACGACCGTCTCGACGAGCCGATGCCGGCGGGCACGAAGATGGGTCACGTCCACCTCCACGTGGCCGACGTCGACGAGGCGCTGCGGTTCTATCACGAACTCGTGGGCTTTGACGTGATGGGCCACGTGCCCGGAGTGGGGTTCGTCTCGGCGGGCGGCTACCACCATCACGTCGGACTGAACGAGTGGGCGGGCAAGGGAGCGCGACCGGCGCCTGCAGGGTCCGCGGGTCTGCGTCGGTTCACCGTCGAGCTGCCGGCGCGGCGCGACCTGGACGATGTGGTCAGCCGTCTCGAGCACGGCGAGGTTCGCGTCGTCGAGGAATCCGACGGCTACGCGGCGGTCGACCCCTCGCAGAACCGGGTCCTCTTTAAGATCGCGGCGGCCGGATAATCAAACCGTCGTGAGCCGGCGTTGGGACACCGACGAGCGAGGCCGAGGCGTGGCCAGCGCCAGGCAGAACCTGCCTGCGATCGAACAGCTCGCCGAGCTGGCCGGCGCGAGCGATTGGGTCGCCGAGGATCCCGAGGCTCACCTCCTGCCCGGCCTTCGCGAGCGGATTGAGATCTCCGGCCTGAGCCTGGACTCGGCCGAGGTGGAGCCCGATGGTGTGCTGCGCGTGCGGCTCAGCTCGACGACGAAGCTGTCCCGGCGGGAGGTCCGTCAGTCCGTCTGGAGCGTCCTGGGCGGCGTGGCGGAGCTGGCGACGCTCGTGCGGGAATGGGCGATCGGCGATGTGATCCGGTTCGAGGTGGTCACCGGAATTCCGCCGGGCGAGGGCCGCTTCGCGACGCACGGCCACACGCTGCGGATCGAGGTCGCTCAGCCGGCCTGATTCCGGTTCCGTTCGACAGCTTCTTCCCCATTCATGGGGAAGTACCCGCCGCAGGCGGGGGATGGGGCTGGTTTCGCTCCACAGCTTCATGCAGCAAGGTCGCCAGGTCGAACACCTGAAGCTTCGCGCCAGTCTCCCGGACGCCGTCGTCGAGCATCACGGTGCAGAAGGGGCAAGCCACCGCCAGCGTCTCGGCGCCGGTCGCCGCCGCCTCGCGCACGCGCTCCTGGTTGATCGGCCGCCCGCGCTTCTCCTCCATCCACATCCGCGCGCCCCCGGCGCCGCAGCAAAACGTGCGCTCCCGGTTGCGCGGCATCTCGATCGCTTTGCCGACCGCGTCGACCAGCTCACGAGGCTGTGAGCGCACGTCGTTGTGGCGCGCCAGGTAGCACGAGTCGTGATACGTGATCGTCCGCTCGCTCGCCGCCGGGGCCAGCTTGCCGTCGCGCACGAGCTCGGCCAGGAACTCGGTGTGGTGCACCACCTCGTAGGTACCGCCGAAATCCGCGTACTCCTTACCCAACGAGTTGAAGCAGTGCGGGCACGTCGTGATGATCTTCTTCACGCCAGCGCCGTTCAGCGTCGCCACGTTTTCACCTGCCAGACGCTGGAACGTGTACTCGTCGCCCATGCGGCGCGCAGGGTCGCCGGTGCACGCCTCGCGCGGACCGAGGATCGCGAAGTCGACGCCCGCGGTCTGCAGCAGCTTCGCCGTCGAGACGGCCGCCTTGCGCGCCCGCTCGTCGAACGCGGGAGCGCAGCCAACCCAGAACAGGACGTCGGGCGCCGGCTCGCGAGGCTGGAGCACGCGCACCCCAAGCCCATCTGCCCACTGCAGGCGATCCGACTGCGGCCTGCCCCACGGATTCGACGTGCGGTCGACGTCGCGAAGCATGGTGCCAGCCTCCTCGGGAAATCGCGATTCGACCATCACCAGGTTGCGGCGCAGGTCGACGATGTGGTCGATGTGCTCGATGCCGACCGGGCACTCGCGCACGCAGGCTCCGCAGGTGACGCAATCCCACACGACGTTGTCGGTGACCGCGCTCGGCACGATCGGCGCGGTGGACTGGCTGAGGAGCTGGTCGCGCATCGCCATGATGAGGAGCTTGGGTGACAGCTCCTTGCCCGTGTTGTAGGCGGGGCATGCGTCCTGGCACCGGCCGCACTCGGTGCAGGAAACGGTGTCGAGCATCTGCTTCCACGTCAGGTCGGTAACGCGGGCCGACCCAAAGCGCACGTCCGCTTCGGGCTGCTCGAAGTCGATCGGCTCGAGCCGGCCCCGCGCGCGGGTGCGGCCGAAGTACACGTTGATCGCCGCGACCAGGATGTGCAGGTGCTTCGAGTAGGGCAGGTAGACGAGGAAGGAAAGGATGATCAGGACGTGCGCCCACACCGCGACACGCTCCAGCACTGGTGCGATCGGGGTCACCCAGTGCGAGAGCGCGTTTGAGATGGGCGCCCACTCCGCCGGGTAATCGTTGAGACGAAGCGCAATCTGCGACGAGTGCCAGAGGAAGAGCGTGATGACGATCCCCGCGATCAACGCAAGGATGAGGTCGGCCTCGCCGAGGTGGCTGCCCTTGAACCTGGCCGGTCGGACCACCTTGCGGATGACAAATGCGGTTATGACGCCGAGCAGCACCAGCAGCGCAAACACGTCGACCAGGAGCGCGTACCAACCCTGCGCGCCGAGCCACGGCAGCGTCGCGTGGCGATCGACCGCGCCGATCATCGCGATGAGGATCGTGGGGAACAGGACGAGGAAGCCCCAGAAGATGGCCGCGTGCATGAGGCCCGGCAACCACCGCTGCAAAAGCTTGCTCTGGCCGATCACGACCGTCGCCTCGGCGCCGATTCGCGCGGGGACGTCGTCGAAGCGCTTGGCCGGTTTCCCCGAGCGGATCAGGCGATAGAGGAACAGCGCGCGCCGGCCGAACAGCGCGATGGCGATGGTGAGCGCCAGCGCCAGGGCGAGTGCCTGAGCGGCGATCACCTTCGCTTGCGGATCTCCGCCGAGATGGCGGGCACGATCTCCTTAAGGTCGCCGGTCACGGTGTAGTCGGCGTTCAGCATCAGCGGCGCCTGAGGGTCGGAGTTGATGGCGAGGATTCGCTTCGCGCCTTTCAGCCCGGCCATATGCTGGGTCGCTCCTGAGATGCCGCACGCGATGTAGACCTCGGGCGACACCTTCGTCCCGGTCTGGCCGACCTGGTCGCTGTGGGGCCGCCACCCCGCGCTGGTGACGGCGCGGGAGCATCCCACCGCGGCGCCGAGAAGCCCGGCGAGCTCCTCGATGATCGCGAAGCCCTCCTTCGAGCCGACGCCCCGCCCGCCGCTGACGATGACCTTCGCCTCGGCGAGCGACACGCCGCCGTTGGTCGGATTGATGTGCTCCGTCACCTGGACCACGAGATCGCCGTGGGATGGCGGCGCGACGTCGATGGCGGGCGGGGGCGGGCCTTCGTCGGCCGGCACAGCGTGCGGAGCCACCGTGATGAGCGGACGTGGGCTGTGCAGCCTGGCCTCCTCGAGCAGGCTGCCTCCCCAGCGCAGCCTGGTGAGCTCCACCGGGTCTCCAGGAATGGCCGCGATGCAGTTGGCCGCGAAGGGCAGGCCCGCCCGCGCCGCGAGACGGGCCATGACCTCGTTCCCGCGCTCGGTGCCCGCCGCGAAAACTGCGGCCGCGTTCAGCTCATCTGCGGCGCGGGCAAGCGCCGCGGCGAGCGCGTCGGGTGCGAATGGTTGGAAGGCATCGATCGCGATGGACTGCGGCTCGCCAAACTGGCGCGCGAGCGTCAGGGCCTGACGAGAGACCTCGGTGCGGTCATCGAGCAGGAGGACAGTCACAAGAGTCCTGCCTGCTGCAGCACGTCCACGATGGCCGGCGCCGCCGCCGCGCCGTTGCCCAGTGACTCGGCGCGACGGCCCTGCCCTGGGGGGACGGCGAGCCCTACCAGCTCGAGGTGCGGCTCGGGTCGCTGTGGGTTGTGCGTGGTCACCGGTTTGCCGCGGGCGCGCATGCGTCCCGGCACGGATGGATAGCGCGGTAGGTTCAGGCCCTCCTTGACCGTCAGCACCGCCGGGAGGGGCACCACGTAGACGTCGCGGCCTCCCTCCACCTCCTGCTCGCACCGCACCGACTCGCCTTCGAGCGTGACCTTCTTCAAGCCCGTCACGCACGGCCGGCCGAGCGCGTGTGCGACGCGGATGCCGACCTGGAATCCGCCGGAGTCGGCCGACTCGTTGCCGAAGAAGATCAGGTCGAACCGACCCTCCACGGCCTCGTCTTCGCGAATCACCTGCGCAAGGGCAGCCGCGGTGGCCCCGCCATCCCAATCGCGGCCGAATGTGCGCAGATGGATCCCACGATCGATGCCGAGGGCCATGCAGTCACGCAGCTGCTCGACCCCCTCCGCGGGGCCCAGCGTAAGGACGACCGACTCGCCTCGGTTGGCCTCGATCAATCGCACGGCCTCCTCGACGCCGCACTCTTCGTGCGGGCTGATCGTGAAGCCCAGGTGCTGCGTGTTGATCGCGCGGGCATCGTCGGTCAGCACGATCCTTCCACCGGTGATCGGCACTCGCTTGACACAGACCGCGATCCGCATCCCCGCTAAGCCCGAATGCGTGTGTTCTCGGGGTCGAACAGGGGCGTCGGGCCGGCGACGTCGACCGTGACCGGGTAGCGCTCGCCCATGTACTCGACCAGCAGCTGGTTCCCGACCACCGACTCCTCCGGCGTCAGGTAGGCCATCAGAATGTGCTTGCCGACCGACGGTCCGGCGCCGGCGCTGGTGACGTACGAACCCCGTCCCCGACGGTCGACGATCCGCTTGCCATCGCGCGTGAGGATCGGCTCGCGGCCGAGCATGTACCGCCTCTCCCCGCTCTTCGATCGATGGTCCTCGACCGTCATGGTGCAGAGGACTGCCGCCGGGTCCTCCTCGCGATGGCGCAGATGCGCCGCCTTGCCGATGAAGTCCTCTTCCTTGACGCGTGGCGCCGCCATGCCGGCCTCGACCACGTTGTATTCGGTCTCCAGCTCGTTGCCGTGCGCGCGGTAGCACTTCTCGAGCCGGCCCGTCGTCCCGTACACGCCGATGCCGCAAGCGGCGAGGCCGAAGGGTCGCCCAGCCTCCCACAGCGTGTCCCACAGCTTGAGCCCCTGCTCCATCGACACGTAGATCTCCCAACCGAGGTCGCCGACGTAGGAGATGCGTGAGGCGAGCACGCGCTGGGTCCCGATCTCGATCACGCGGCAGGTACCGAACTTGAACCCCTCGTTCGACACGTCGTCCGACGTCGTGGCGGCGACGATGTCCCGCGCGCGCGGCCCCCACAGACCGATCGTCGTCATGGAAGTGGTCATATCGGCGATCTGCGCCCCTCCGACGAGCTGATCGCGGAACCACTTCTTGTCCGACATTCCGGACACGCCTCCGGTGACGACGCGGAAGTGGTCCGGGCCGAGCCGCATGATGGTGAGGTCGGACTTGAATCCGCCTTGCGGGCTGAGCACCGGCGTGTAGACGACGCGGCCCACCGGCGCGTCCATCTGGCGGAGCGCGGCGCACTGCACGGACTCGAGCGCGCCCGGGCCCATGACGTCGAAGATCGTAAAGGCCGACAGGTCGAACAATCCGGCCCGCTCTCGCATCGCCAGGTGCTCCGCGTTGATGATCGGCGACCACCACCGCGACTCCCATTCCGAGGTGCGGCGGTTGACCCGATCGCCGAACTCCTCGAGCAGCGGTGCGTTCGACTCGTACCACTGGGGCCGCTCCCAGCCGGCCGCCTCGAAGAACACGGCTCCGAGCTCGCGCTCGCGGACGTGGAACGGCGAGAGGCGCACATCGCGGTTGGACGCCCACTGCTCGGACGGGTGGACGATGCCGTAGGTCTTGTTGAAGCCCTCCGCGGCCCTCGCGCGCACGTGGGTGCGCGTCTTTTGATGTTCGTGGAAACGGGCGATGTCCGAGGAGTGGAGATCGATCTCGGACTCGCCGTGCACCATCCACTCGGCGACCGCCTTGCCCGTGCCGGGTCCTTCCTTGACCCACACCGCGGCAGCCGACCACAGGCCCTTCACGTCGGGCGACTCGCCGAGCACCGGCATGCCGTCGGGCGTGAGCGACAGGATGCCGTTGATCGCGTACTTCACCCCCACCGACTCGTCGCCGACGATCTCTGGCATCAGCTCGAGCGCGTGCTGCATCTGCTCTTCGAAGTCAGCCTGCGTAAACGGAAACTCGGTCGGCGAGAGGGCGGCCTGCTCGACCGGGGGCAGGTCCTCGGGGTCGTAGAGGATCGGCCGGTGGGCGTACGACCCGATCTCCAGGTCGCCGCCTGCCTGCCGCTCGTACATGTTGGTATCCATGTCGCGGACGATGGGGTGCTCGATGTCCGACCTGGCGCCACGAAAGCGCGGGACAGGGCCGATGTCGATCATCTGGTGGACCGCCGGTGTGAGCGGAATCCGCGCGCCGGCCATGCGTGCGACGCGGGGGCTCCACACCCCGCACGTGATCACGACGCTCTCGGCCTCGATGTCCCCGTCGGTCGTGCGCACCCGCCGCACGCGGCCGTGCTCGACGTCGATGCCCGTCACCTCGGTCTTGGGCGCCGCGTGCAGCGCGCCCGCGGCCTGGCCTTTCTCGCGCATGAGCGTGCCGGCGCGCAGCGAGTCGACCACGCCGACGCCGGGTGTGTAGAAGCCTCCCAGAATCACCCGCTCCTCGATGTACGGGACGAGCTCCTTCACCTGCGCGGGCGTCAGCAGCGAGACGGGTTCGATGCCCCAGGACAGGGCCGACGCCATCCGGCGCGTCAGCTCCTGCATTCGCTCCTGCGTGCGCGCCACCTCGATGCCGCCGGACTGGATGAAGACGCCCATCTCCCTGTACTGGCGCACGCTGTCCATGGTCAGCGCGGTCATCTCCTTGGAGTGGTCCACGAGGTAGATGAAGTTCGAGGCATGGCCGGTCGAGCCGCCGGGGTTGGGCAGCGGGCCCTTGTCCAGCAGAACGACGTCGCGCCATCCCAGGCGGGTCAGGTGGTAGGCGACGCTGTTGCCGACGATGCCGCAACCGATGACGACGCAGCGCGCCTGCGCGGGCAGGGTCATTCCGCCTGGTAGGGCGAGCGGACCTCTTCGGGGAGCTCATACCAGCGCATTCGGTCCCCGACCTGGGCGCGCATTCGCCACCTCAAGGGCTTGGGTTCAGCTTCGACCACCGCCCATAGCTCATCGAGACGCGAGTTCACGATCTCTCGGTCGACGTCGAGCTCGTCGACCGTATGCCGGAGCTTTTCGAGGTTGATCTGCAGCGTGCGATAGAAGCCCCAGTCCTCCGCGACGAGGCGGGCCACGTACCTCGCGTCGATCGCCTCGTCGTCGCCGGATGCGATCGGGTGGTCGAGCACCAGCGCAGTCAGGTCGATCAGGTCCTTGCGGTTGACCTCGTAGATCTGCAGCTTGCTGAGCATCAGGTCGGACGGGCTCGCGCACGGACCCGTGTGAGCGAGACGGCTGCGCAGGTCGATGACGTGCGACATCCGAATGACGTCGATGAAGACGTCGACCTGCTTGCCGTTGGTGCCGTCGAAGAAGTACAGCCGGCGGTCGCCCTGCATCAGGTTGAAGCGCTCGTTGGCCTCGTATCCGAGGGACGGAAAAAAGGCGAGCGCCGCTTTGCGGTCCTTGCTGGTGATCACGTAGTCGAGGTCGCCGTACTTCCTCTTCAGCGGGGCGTGGTGCGAGCTCGGCGAGTGGAGGTGGATGCCGGCGCCGCCGAGCAGCTTCACCCCGACCCCGCCCGATCCCGCGGCCTGCGCGACTCGCTCGGCCTCGGCGATGGTGTCCTCGAGTGGGCGGGTCCCGTTGGAGCTCACTCGGGCGAGATCTCGATCACGATCGTCTTGAGGTCGGTCATCTGCTCGAGGGCGAATCGACCGCCCACGCGTCCGATGCCGCTCTTCTTGCCGGCGCGGCCGCCGAACGGCAGGTGCGCCTCCCAGTAGTTGGTCGACTCGTTGACGTTGACCCAGCCGGTCTCCAGCGCGTCCGCGAAGCGCAGAGCACGGGAGAGGTCTTTGGTGTAAACGGCGCCGAGGAGGCCGTAGGGCGAGTCGTTCGCGAGCTCAAGGGCCTGCTTCTCGTTCTGGAACTTGATGATCGGCGCGATCGGCCCGAACGTCTCCTCGCGGCTGACCCGCATGTCGGGCTCGACCCCGTCGAGGATCGTCGCGTGGTAGTAGAGGCGAGTCGGAAAGCCCTTGGCCCGCTCGCCGCCCAGGACGAGCTTGGCGCCCCTCTTCAGAGCGTCCGCGACGTGCTGGTCCATCTTGCTGGCGACGCCCTCGTTGTTCAGGGGGCCGAGCGTCGTGTCGTCGTCGAAGGGATCACCGAGGCGCAGCGCCCGCGCTGCGTCGGCGAGTCGGGCCACGAACTCGTCACGGACCGGTTCCTCGACGAGGATGCGCTCGCCCGCCGTGCAGCTCTGCCCGGCGCAGAGGTAGCAGCCGACGATGGCGCCCTCCACCGCCTTGCCGATGTCCGCGTCGGCGAAGACGACCTGCGGGCCGTTGCCGCCGAGCTCGAGCATGACGTGCTTGCCGGCGGCCCGTCGCGCCACTGACGCCCCCGTCTCCGTGGAGCCGACGAACCCGACTCCGTCGACCAGCGGATGACCGGCGACCTCGTCGCCCACCTCGGCGCCGGGCCCCGTGACCAGGTTGATCGCGCCTGCCGGAAAGTCCGCCTCCGCCATGCACTCCATCAGGGCGACGGAGATCACGCTGGTCGACGAGGCCGGCGTCCAGACGACGGTGTTGCCCGCAGCCAGCGCCGGCGCGATGAGCTCGGCGGCCATCGTGAGCGGCCAGTTCCAGGGGGTGATCACGCCGTAAACGCCGCGCGGGTAGTGCCGGGCCAGGACCAGCTTGGTGGGGCTGGCGCTGGGCAGGACGCGGCCCTCGAGCCGCTTCAGGTCCTCGGCCGCGATGCGGAAGTACTCGGCAGCCTCCGCTACCTCGCCCATCGCCTCCGCCTTCAGGGGCTTGCCCTGGTCCAGGGTCAGCAGGCGGGCTATCTCGTCGCTGCGCCTCTCGATCGCTTCAGCGATCCGGTGCAGGCGCCGCGAGCGCTCAAAGCCTTTGAGCGCGGCCATCGCGCTTCGGGCCCGGTGCGCGGCCTCCACCGCGCGCTGCGCGTCGGCGCGCGTTCCTTTCGGGACCTGGGCGATGATCTCGCCCGTCGCAGGACTGTCGGCGTCGAACAGCTGGCCGCTCTCCGACTCGACCCACTTACCGTCGACAAACATCTTCTTGACAGATTTCGCGACGCCGATGGTCATGACACTGCTCCGTTCTGCTTGCCCAGGTCGAAGGCTTGCTGGTAGATCTTTCGATACGCGGCCGCGTCGACGTCACGCGGGTTACCGATGGTCTGAGGGTCGGCGAAGGCCTTGTCGGCCAGCATCGGGATCTCCTCCTCGCTGAACCCAAGTTCGTTGAGTCCTCGGATCCCGACGTCCTCCGTCAGCTGGTGGACGTAATCCACGGCCATCTCGGCCGCCTCCCACGTCGACGCTCCGCGGGTGTCGAGGCCGAACGCCTGAGCCATGCGGGCAAATCGCTCGGGCTCGCCCGAGTAGTTGTACTCCATGACCGGGCCGAGAAGGCGGGCCGTGAGCTCGCCGTGCGGCGCGTCGTGCACACCGCCGGCGGTCTGGCTCATGGCATGCGCGGCCCCGGCCGAATCAGTTCCGTAGGCGAGCCCCGCCAGCATCGCCGCCGCGCTCATGTGGTAGCGCGCCTCGAGGTTGCCGGCCTGCGAGTAGGCGACCCGCAGGTACTTCGCCACGTACTCCATCGCCAGCAGCGCCACCGCGTCGGTGAACGGCTGGTGATAGGACATCGCGTAGCACTCGACCGCGTGGGCGAGCGCATCCATGCCGGTGCCCGCGGTCACCGCCGGCGGCAGCTTGACGGTCAGCTCGGGGTCGATCACCGCGACCCATGAGGCGATGTTGGGAGTGCCGCCAACGTTGAACTTGATCTTTCGCTTCGGATCGGTGATGACCGCCCACAGCGTGACCTCGCTGCCCGTGCCGGCGGTCGTGGGCACCGCGATCATCGGCGGGATGCGCGAGCTGATCGCGTTGTGACCCCACTCGTACTCGACGATGCTGCCGTCGTGCGCGGCGACAACACCGATCCCCTTGGCGGTGTCCATCGAGCTTCCGCCGCCAATCGCGACCAGGCCGTCGCAGCCCTGGGCGCGATACTCACTGGCCCCTTCGTCGACGAGCTGCACGCCTGGGTTGGCGCGCACCTTGTCGAAGACGACCGGTTCGACGTCGGACCGGCGCAGCACCTCGAGCGCGGTATCAAGCAGTCCCGCCGCCTTCACCCCCGCGTCGGTGACGAGCAGCGGCCGGCGCATGCCGAGCTGCGAAGCCTCGGTGCCTAGCTCCTGGATGGCGCCCAGGCGCTGGACCAGGCGCGTCGGGCTCTGGTAGGTGCGGAGGGTGTACTCGAGCATGGGTGCTTTTCAGAAAACGAGGCCGCCGGATTTTCGCCCGGCGGCCATCGCAATGCTACTCAACAGGGATTTCGTGGTGGATCCGGCGCAGGTCGATGCCCTGCCGGTTGCGCACGACGCGCGCTGCCACGTAGATCGCGATTGCCACCACATACGTGGCGGCGAAGTAGATGACCGAGTTGGTCGTCGCCTGGAAGGAGGTTCCATACAGGTTCGTGCTGTTGAAGAACCACTCGTAGAGCATGAAGAGCAGGAAGATCCCGCTGATCGCTCCCACGACGCTGATCACCGGAAGGCCTCCCAGCTTGTACTGCGCGATGGGCGACGCGTCGTAGAGGTCCTTGCGTCTCCAGGGCAGGATGATCGCCGCCACGCACGTTGCGAAGAACGTGAGGGCAAGCACAGCAGTCGCGTCGAGGAATACGCTCGTGAAGCTCGGCCTGTATGCGTAGATCGCGCTGATCACGATCGACGGCACGATCATCAGCACGAGTGAGCCGTACGGCACGCGCCGCTTGGCCGAGATGTTGGCCGCCCATGCGGGCAGGACGCGGTCGAACGCCGCCGCGAAGATGACGCGGGTCGAGGAAAGGAACAAGGTTCCCGCCCAGCCGAAGAACCACAGACCCATGACGATGATCAAGGCCGCCTGGAATAGATGGCTGTCGACGAGCCAGCCGGCGAACATCACCGGGTATGGCCACGTCGGTATCACCGGTGCGGGGCCGCCGAACAGGCTGCCCCAGTAGAGGCTGTTGGCAGCCTGGTAGAAGTTCCAGCCGAAGGTCTTGACCATGAGCAGGACGACCACCGCCACCAGGGCGACGGTGACCCACAGGCCCCAGAACATGCTCCAGAACGGCTTGCGGATGTCCTTCGCGCCGCGGACTTCGCCGTAGAGGGTGGCGCCCCAGTTGGGCCAGAGCAGATAGAACGCGAGCCACGGGAGCAGGAGGAGTATCGGTCCGAATGCGAACGTGCCGAAGCTCGAACCGCCGAATCCACCCTTCGTGGCGGTGTCGATGGTCGCTTGATACGCGTTGCCGGTGGTGCCGAACAGCGACGAGGCCTCTCGATTGAATGCGGTCTGGAATGAGCTCTGGTCGTTGACCAGGAGAAGGACGATCACCACCCCGAGGCCGACGAGGCCGATCCAGAAGCAGATCTTCTGGATGCGGGCGTACGTCTCCATGCCCATGGTCACCACGACGCTGACAAACGCGAGCACGATCAGGCACGAGACGAAGATGCCCGTCTGGGTGGCCCACCAGGTCGCGAACCCGCTCGCGCCGAGCGTATAGGCCAGTGGAGAGAAGAACTGGACGACCAGGATGTTGGCGTAGATCGGTGCCCAGAGAAACAGCGTGAACCACCATCCGGTGATCGAAAGCACGAAACCCAGTGCCCCGCCGAGCACACGGCTCTGCCAGGCATAGTCGCCGCCTGTGCGCGGCATCACGCTGACCAACATGGCGTACGTGACCACGAGGAACGTGGTCAGGACGCCGAAAATCAGGATCGCCGCCAGCGCCTGGCCGTCGGGCACCGTGTAGACGAACGACATGCCGTACAGCCCGAGCGTGATCAGGTTCACCGACCAGAACGAATAAACGAAAGCGTCGAATGTCGACCAGGCTTTGACCAGCCCGGTCGCGTTGCGGAGAAACAGCGCCGGCCGCGCCGCCGCCGACCCCAACGTGGTATCCGCCATGTGCTTCCTCCTTACCTCTTCATCCGTTGACCAGCTGGTAGCTCTTGATTCCTTTCTTGGGGTCGAGCTGGATGATCGCCCCCATGAGCATCCCTTCCTCGTAAGCGCTGCCCGGGTTGATCGATAGGGTCTTGCCGATCTTCACGGCACCCTTGCTCTCGTGGATGTGGCCGTGCAGCGAGAGCAGCGGCTGCCGCCGCTCGATGGCCTCGCGCACCGCGGTCGAGCCGACCGGTCGCAGCGCACGACCGCCGTGGAGCAGCTTGAGGTCCGCGTCGATCGCCGGCGCCTCGTCAAGGCCCGACTTGAACGGCGGACAGTGCAGGTTGAAGATGGCGTGCGACGGATCGGCGACCTGCGACGCCATGGCATCGATCCGCTTGACGAGCTCGTCCTCCGACTCCTCGCGGTGCGTCTTCCAAGGCGTCGGGTTCGACCAGCCGGTCGAGATCATCGAGAAGCCGTCGAACTCCACGACACGACCCTCGCCCAGCTCAACCAGCTCCGCGCGACGGATGACGTCGTCGACCTCCATCTCGTCGTCGTTCCCGGGTGAGACGAAAATCCGGACGCCGGTGCCACGCAGCTTCTCGGCTGCCATCTTCATCCAGCGATCCACGCCCTCGAGCATCACCTCCTGGAAGCACGCGGCGCGCTTGGCGGGATCCTGGTCCAGCTCGTGCAGGCGCTCGACCGACATCTGCAGTGGGTAGTAGCCGCGCCGCCGGATGTTGCTCTCGACCTCCGTCACCTGCTCGGCCGGCACCGCCTGCTGCTCGCCGCCCAGCGTCACCGTGTAGTGGCCGTTCTCCGAGACGATGGGCACGATCGCCTTGCCCGTCATGTCGCCGCCGCAGATCAGGACGTCGGCGCCGTAGAACCCGGCGGCGTTGAGGAACTTCTTCCAGCACACCTCGGACCCGTGCAGGTCGGTGGCGAAAAACACTTTCGGCATCTATCTCTTACCTCTCCACCAACACTTTGCGGATCTCGCGCTCGAACCCTGTGACGTGCCGCCGCATGATGTCCTCCGCGCCGACGGGGTTGCCCGCGAGCACCGCGAGCAGAAGCTCGACGTGCTCATCCACCGCCTCGCGGAGCCGCACCTCGCGGTCGATCACGAGGTACCAGAGGCGCAAGCTGAGGTTGAAGTAGCGCTCGAGAGTGGACTCGAGGAACGGGTTGTGCGCCGCTCGGTAGATGGCGCGGTGGATGCGCTGATCCAGGTGCATCAGCTCGCGCTGGTCCGTGACCACCCCGCGCCGCAGGAGCTCGACCGTCTCGGCGATGGCCTCCCGGTCCGCCGCGGTCAGCTTCTCGGCCGCCATCCGTGCCGCGTGGCCTTCGAGCACGACCCTGACCTCGGTGATCCGCGCCAGGTCCGTGATGTTGACGTCGGTGACGAACGTGCCCCGGTGGGGGATGGAGCGGACCAGGTTCTCCCGGGCCAGGCGCTGCAGCGCCTCGCGGATCGGCGTCCTTCCGATGCCCAGGTCCTCGCGCAGCCGCGCTTCGTTGACCACCGAGCCGGGCGGCATCTCGAGGCACACGATCCGCTCGAGGATGCGCGAGTACGCCTCCTCGCTTTGCGACCGGATTGCGACCGGTTCGGCGACCGCCATCTCCCTACCCCTCTGAGGCGACCGATATGCGACCGATATACCGGCGCGGAACGTAGCACCCGCCGGGTCCTACGTCAATTGGCGGCTTCGGTCATCCAGCGCCTCAGCCGCTCCGAGCGCAGCACCTCGAGGGCCCGCTCCCACCGGCCCGCGTAGTAGCCGCGGAAGTCGTAGTCGACGGCTGAGATCTTCGCCTGGATCGCCCCCCACAGCGTCCAGCCCACGTCGGACATCAAGGCGAAGAGGTTCATCCGCGCCAGCTGCCTCGGGTCGTGCTTGCCAAAGTAGGCCTCGGACAACGCCGTCCGCAGGTCCTGGTCGAACTCCGCCTCCTGCGCGGTGTTGCCCAGGTCGAAGCACGGATCGTTGTTGCCGCTCAGCTCGTAGTCCACGATGCGCAACGCCGTCCCGTCGTCGATGAAGTTCTCGCACAGCAAGTCGTTGTGGCAGGGCGCCGGCGCGAGGGCGGCGACCGCCACCGCCCGCTCGATCTCACCCACTGCCGGCAGCCAGTCGTGATACCCGTCCGGGATCGTCACGCCGTGCTCGTCGACGATTCGCAGGTAGTCCTCGATGAGCCGGAACATGTTGAAGTCCCGCAGGAAACGGGGCGCGGAATGAAGGCGGTGAAACGACTGCGCCATGCGCGCCGCCATCCGATCCGAGTGGAGCGTCTTCGCGGACATCGTCTCCCCCGGGATGAACTCGAGCACCATGACATCGAAGCCGGCAACGTGCTCCAGCACTTTCGGGCCGATGCCGGTGGAGGCCGCGGCCCTGGTGTTGAAGACCTCGTTCGCGCGGTCGATCGAAAGCAGCTCCGTCGATTGCCCCGGCAGGCGCATCACGTACTTCGTTCCGTCCACCTCGACCAGGTAGTTCTCGTTGGTGAGGCCTCCCGATAGGGCAGAGATCGCCATGGGCCTCCCCTTCCACTGCGAGACTCGTGAGGCTGCTTCTTCAGCTCGTGGGTTGGACTTCAAGAACACGATCTCTCATGACGGTTGCCGGCACCATCTCGCCAAACACCTCGACTTGGAGGCGCGCCCCCGGCTTGACCTCGACCGGGACGTATGAGTAAGCGAGGTTCTTCTTCACCGTGAAGCCGTACGCGCAGCTGCGCAGCCGGCCCACCACTCGGCCGTCGCTCAACACAGCCTCGCCCCCGTAGATCGGAACGTACCGGTCGTCGCCCACGACGAGGGTGCGCAGCCTTCGCGAGGCCTCGCGGCTCAGCGCCGGCCACTTCTCGCGCTGGACGGCAAAACCGAGGCCGGCCTCGAACGGGTTGTCGAGCAGGCCCATGTCGGTGCCGTAGTACCGATAGCCCTTCTCCATGCGCAGCGAGTCGAGCACGCGATAGCCGCCCGGGGTGATCCCGTGCTCGCGGCCGGCCGCCATCAGGCGGTCCCAGACCTGGCCGGCGATCGGAGGCGCCGCGTAGAGCTCCCAGCCCAGCTCGCCGACGTAGGTCACGCGCTGCGCGAAGACGGGAAATCCGCCCACCAGTATCGCGCGAGCGGTCATGAACGCAAAGCCCTGCTCTGAGACGTCGTCGGTGGTGACCTGCTCGAGGACGGCGCGGGCGTTGGGTCCCCACATCCCGATCACGGCCAGATCGTCCGACGACTCGCGCAGCTCCACCTTCTCATCGCGCACCTGCATGCTCAGCCAGCCGAGGTCGCTGTTGACGTATCCCGCACCGGTGACGAGGCGGAAGTGGTCGCGTCCGAGGCGCGTGATGGTGACGTCGGCTGCGATTCCGCCGTCTGTCTGGAGCAGCTGCGTGTACACGACCGACCCGACCGGTCGGTCGATCAGGTTCCCGGCCACTCGCTCGAGCAGCGTCAACGCGCCCGGACCGGTGACCTCGACCTTGCCGAAGGAGCTCATGTCGATGACGCCGACTCGCTCCCGAAACGCCGCGTGCTCCTCCGCGAGGCGGTCGAAATACGGCGGCCGCGCGAACCCGAAGGCACGCTGGTCAGGACCCGCGCGGCGCCAGCCGCGGCCAGGCTCGAAGTAGTCGGGACGCTCCCAGCCGTGCTTGACGCCGAACACGGCGCCCAGGTCTTGCATCCGCGTGTGGAGCGCGCTCGTTCGCTTCGGCCTGCCCCATTCGTCCGAGTCGAATGGGTAGCGAAGGAGGTAGTAGTACTTGTAGGCCTCGCGCCCCAGCTCGGCCACGTAGCGCGGGTCGCGGTGCACCGCCCCGAAGCGCCAGGGCCGGTAGGCATAGAGGTCGAGCTCGGTGTCGTCGCCGGTGACGAGCTCCGCGATCGCGCGGCCGATTCCTCCGGCGCCTCCGAATCCGTTGAGGGACAGCCCCGCCGCCATGTACAGGCCCCGCACGCCCGGGACCGCACCGACGAGCGGCCCCGCGTCCGGCGTCATCGCGTCGGGATGGCACACCAGCTTCACGATTCCTGCGTCGTGCACGAATGGGAACCGCCGCGCCGCACCCGCGAGCAATGGTTCGAACCTGGCCTGGTCCGGCGGCAGCGACGCTCCCGCGTGGTCCCACGGCACGCCGTCGAGCCAGCGCGCGACGGGGTTTGATTCGTAGCCGCCGAGGACCATGCCGCCGGCTTCCGCTTTGCCGTAGACGAGGTTGTCCGGATCGCGAAAGCACGGCATGTCGTGCGGCATCTCGTGACCAGGCACCGCAAGCAGCGCCGCGTGCTGATGGTCGACGGGCGTCGACACCACGAACGCGCCGGCCATCGCCGCGATCTGCGGCCCCCAGATGCCTCCGGCGATCACCACCACCTCCGTGCCGATGCGCCCGGCGTCCGTGTCGACGAACTCGACCAGGCCCTGCTCCGACAGCCCGATGCCGGTGACCCGCCGGTGAGTCTCCACGCGCGCGCCCAGCTTTCGGGCCGCCGCGGCGAGCGCGTGGGTCGCGGTGTGCGGATCGAGGTGGCCGTCGCCTGGCACCCACACCGCACCGTAGAGCGAGTCTTCGCTGATGACGGGCATCAGGCGGGCCGCCTCGACACCTGACACGAGATCGACGTCGAGGCCGATGCCGCGGGCCCGGCTGACGCCTCGCTGCAGCTCCTTCAGCTGGTCCTTGCTCGAGGCGAAGCGCAGGCTTCCGACCGTTTCGAAGACGCCGAGCTCCTGGTACAGCTCGATGCTGTAGCGGCGAAACCGCATCATCGTCGGCGACGGGTTGAACTGGGTGACCAGCCCGGCCGCGTGACACGTCGACCCGCTGGTCAGCTCGTCCTTTTCGAGCAGCATGACGTCACTCCAGCCCGCTTTCGCCAGGTGGTAGGCGACGCTAGCGCCTGTGATCCCGCCGCCGATCACGACCGCCCGGGCGCTTTCCATTGCGCTCGAAATTTACTCGGGTAGCGGTTGTTCCTTGGTCTCCGGGAGCAGGAACAGGAGCAGCGCGCCCGCGATGGCCGCGACACCACTCAGCTCGATCGCGCCACCGAGGCCGGCCGCCGGCGCGAGCGACCCCACGGCCTGGAGTCCCGCGATGCCGCCCACCCCGGCGACGACCGCGATCACGGCCTCGGCCGTGGCGCGGGCCCGCGTGGGGAACAGCTCTCCCGACCAGGCGCCGAACACCGGCGTGGCCGCGCTGGCGAATGCGCTCCACAGGACGTTGCCGGCGAAGAATCCGACCGAGCCGGACGCGAAGCTCAGGCTGGTCGAGGCGGCGGTTGCAATCGTGAGCGCGATGGCGGGTCCCCGGCGGCCGAACCGATCGGTCAGGAATCCGCCCGCGACGTAGCACAGCGCGCCGGCGAACCCGCTGACGACGATCAACACGCTGATCGCCACGGCGGACCAGTGCAGGTCGAACGTCGCAAACACGGTGTACAGCAAGCCCGCCGGCTCGAGAAGAATCGAAAGCAGGCCCGTCATCGTGGCGAGGACGATGATCCGCCTCCGCCATTTCGGTTCGAGGAGGACGCGAAGGGCTGATCCGGTCACGCGGACGTGCTGCCAGGTCCTGCTCTCCGGCAGCAGCCACCAGATAAAAGGAGAGAGAAGGATGCCTGCGCCGCCGGCGTAGTAGAGCCACCGCCAGTGCGGCGCCACCAGCGGGTAGACGACGACCACGATGAAGATGCCGACGCCAGAGAGCAGCGCGAGGAGGCTGACCGCGGTCCCGCGACGCTCGGCGGGCGCCTCCTCGACGATCAACGCGGTCACGACGCCGATCACGAGCACCTCGAAGGTGACCGCGAATAGCTTCAGGAACGCCAGTTGCGCGAGGGAGACCGCGAAACCGCTGATGAAGTTGGCCAGCGATGAGCCGGCCACTCCCACCGCGATCATTCGGCGGCGTCCGAAGCGGTCGGCGAGGAGGGCCAGCGGCAGGGCCCCGAGGGTCCCGATGGCGAGCACCGAGCCGAGGTCAGAAAGCGCCAGCGTGTTGGCGCGGAACTCCCTCGCGATGGCCGGGAGGGCGAGGATGAGGACGCTGCCCTCGAAGCTGGTGACGATCACGGCGAGTCCCGCCCACAGCAGGATCACCTTCTGCCGCCGGTCGAGAGCGAGTGCCTCCCAGGTCACGCGGCTATAGTCGCCGCTGACTGTGGCCGGTGTCGTGACCGTGACCGATCTGCACAAGCGATACCGTCGGGGCGATCCGTGGGCGGTCGATGGCGTGACCTTCGAGCTCGAGCCCGGCCAGGCGTTCGGCTTGCTCGGGCCAAACGGCGCCGGGAAGACGAGCGTCGTCAAGATGATCGCCGGCCTCCTCCGTCCCGACAGCGGAACGATCTCGCTGTTCGGCGCCGATCCCGGAAAGCCCGAGGCTCGCCGTGCGCTCGGCTTCGCGCCCGAAGACCCTGACTTCCCCAAATTCCTCCGGGCCGGCGAGATCCTGGACTACTTCGCGAGCTTGCTCGGGCTCGACGAGGCGGAGCGCAAACGACGAATCCCGGAGACCCTGGCGTTTGCCGGCCTCGAGGGGGAAGGCCGCCAGGTCCGCCGCTTCTCCAAAGGTATGAAGCAGCGGCTCGGCATCGCCCAGGCGATCCTCGGCCGCCCCAAGCTGCTGATCCTCGACGAGCCGACGGCCGACCTCGATCCACTCGGCCGCCGCGACGTCCGCGCCCTGATCGAGCGATTGAAGCAAAGCGATGTCGCGGTGCTCCTCAACAGTCACCTGCTCAGCGAGGTGGAGCTCGTATGCGACACGGTCGCGATCATGGCCAGAGGCCGCGTGCTGAAGGAGGGACCGATCCACGAAGTGGTGCCAGAAGGCCGCAGCCTTGAAGACGTTTTCGTCGAGCTGGTCGAAGCCTCGGCGCCGAAGCGCGACCAGCTGCCGTCGTTCATCGACGAGGGGCGGCGGCAGTGAACGGAACACTCGCCGTCACCCGCTACACCCTGCTCGAGCTGTCGCGCCGGCGCGTGCTCCTGGTCTTCTTCCTCCTCGGCTTCCTCGGCATCATCGCCCTCGCCGTCGGCCTGAAGATCCTGGCCTCGATACTGACCAATTCCTCGAGCCAAACCCTGGGCCTGCAGTTCGCCGTCTTCATCACCGGTGTCCTCAGGGATTTTGGTCTCCTGATCGCCTATGGCATCGGCATGACCGCGATCTATCACGACCTCGACTCGGGCGCAGCGGTCAGCATCTTCTCGAAACCGGTTTCCAGGCTGGCGTTCGCGGCGGGCAAGATCCTCGCCGCAGCGATCGGTCTCGTGGTGATCGTCGGCCTCCTCGCGGCCGAGACGGGGCTCGTCACGTTCCTCTTCGGCGGCGGTTATCAGGACACCATCGACAGCGAGATTCTCGCCGTCGTCGCGAACATGATCGTCGTGGTGCTCATCCTCCTCGCGCTCACCACCTGGATGAACAACATCGTGGCGGCGCTTGTCGCGTTCGTCTACTACAACGTCCTTGCCAGCGCCGTCGTGTCCAGCCTGCACGCGTTGGTGGTCAGCGGTGAGATCGAGAACGCACCCGCGAGGGCCGTCATTGACACGGTGTACTGGTTCTTTCCGCATCCGCTGACCAGCGACATACCCGCGGCACTCCTGCGGGCGGGAGCCGGAGAGGGCGGTGCGCGCGGACCACTGGGCGGAGGGCTGGTCCTGTCGGCGTCTGGACCGGGCGACATCGCTTGG
>DATIOJ010000134.1:0-2879 GCA_035473355.1 Candidatus Limnocylindrales bacterium | reverse complement strand
TCGCAACTCTGCAGCGCGAACCGACACCCCAGTACCCGGCGATCAAGCCCGGCATGATGGGCATGTACATATTCCTGGCCTCCGAGGTGATGTTCTTCGGAAGCCTGTTCGCGGTGTACTTCTACCTGGTCGGCTCACACGCGCAGTGGCCGCCCCTGCCGCCCACGAGCACGCCCGAGTACTACGTCAACTGGTGGCCGATCCCGGCCATCAACACCATCGTCCTGTTGTCCAGCGGCGTCACCTGCCACTTCGCGTTGGAGGGTCTCGCCCACGACAACCGGCGCCAGTTCTTCACGCTCTGGATCGCCACGATCGTCCTGGGACTCGGATTCGAAGCCGGTCAGCTCATCGAGTTCATCAACGCCTTCGGCCGCGGGCTGAACCTCACGGCCAACACCTTCGCGAGCGCGTTCTTCACGATGACCGGTTTCCACGGCGCGCACGTGCTCGGCGGCCTGGTCTTGCTCACGTTGATCCTGGTCCGCGCCTCACGCGGTCAGTTCTCGGGGCGCAACCACGTCGGGCCCGCCGCGGTGACCCTGTACTGGCACTTCGTCGACGTGGTCTGGATCTTCCTGTTCCTGATCCTCTACTTTGGAATCACGGCGCTCAGGTGAGGTCAGTCGCGATCGGGCTGGCGGCGGTGGCTCTGCTTGCCGGGTGTGGCGGAAGCGGCGGCAGTGGCTCCGCGCAGCCTGCGGGGTCGATCGCGGTCACCATGACCGAGTTCAAGTTCGATCCGTCGACCATCAGCCACGCTAGCGGCAAGGTCGTCTTCTGGCTGATCAACTCTGGAACCACGCAGCATGACCTGGCGATCCGCGACTCCTCCGGCAAGACGCTTGCCACGAGCGAGCTGGTGTCGGCGGGCGACACCCTGGAGTTCGACGTCGCCGACATCGCCGCGGGGACCTACACCTTCTACTGCTCGCAGCCCGGACATGAGGCGTCCGGCATGAAGGGAACCCTGACGATTACCTGACCCGTCCTAGCTACTTGCTCGGCGAAGGTGAAGGTGAGGGCGACGGCGACGGGGAGGGGGACGGAGATGGTGACGGGCTCGGGCCCGGCTTGACGCTGATCAGCTCGATCTCGAACACGAGGGTTGCGTTGGGCGGGATGATCACCGCACCGGTCGTCTGGTCCGTCTGACCTTGAGCGCCGTAGCCCAGGGCCGCAGGGATGCGCAAGCATCGCTTGCCGCCGACCTTCATCCCGAGGAGACCTTCGTCCCAGCCCCCGATGACCTGCTGCGCACCGATCTGGAAGGAGAAAGTTGTGCGTCCAGGCAGGCGGCTCGAGTCGAACTGGTTACCGTTTGATTGCAGCCAGCCCGTGTACTGGACCTCGGCCATCTCGCCCGTCTTGGCGGCATCGCCGGTGCCGGCCTTCACGTCGCCCACCTTCAGTCCGTCGGGATACGTGACGGCGCTGATGGTGTTGCAGAGGTTGAAGTCGTCGGCGCCGGGTGAGGCGCTCGGCGTTGCGGTGAGGCCCGGGCTTTCGTTGGCGACCGGACCGCTGCTCGCGTACGGATCGGGATAACCGCAGGCCGCGATCGCAACCGCGGCCAGCATGACCGCGACAAGAAGGACCCGGGTCACGAGGCGGTGACGTCGAGGGACCGCATGGTGTCGCCGACCTGGATCTTATCGACCACGTCCATACCCGAGGTGACCTGGCCGAAGTGGTTGTAAACGCCGTTCGAAGCAAGAAACGGGGCGTCGCCGAGCGTGATGAAGAACTGTGAGCCGCTGACACCGGCGGCGCTCGAGGCCATGCCGACAGTCCCGCGCGGCCACTTCGATCGGTTCGACTCGTCCGGCAGCTTGTACGCCGGGCCACCGGTGCCATTGCCGAGCGGATCGCCGCCCTGGACCACGAATCCGGGCACGACCCGATGGAACGTCAGGCCCTCGTAGAAATGGTTCTGGGAGAGGTAGACGAAGTTGTTCACGGTCTGCGGGGCCACCTTCGGGTCGACCAGCGCGATGACGAAATCTCCCCGCGACGTGTGCACCGTCACGGAGTACTTGCGCGCCGGGTCGATCACGTTTGGCGGGGGCGTGTTTCGCTGTTCCATGGAAGGACGCTCCAGATTAAAGGAATTGGAGGCTACGCTAAGGGCCAGCAGTGGAGGCCGAAGACTTTCATCTGGGGGCTCGCGTCGTGGCGAGCGACGGCAAGGAGATCGGCGAGCTGGTCCACGTGCTCGTCGACAGCGACTACAAGCTACAGGCGGCGGTCGTGAAGGAAAACCGTGCCTTTTCCGGTTTTTTCCTGTCGCCGGGCTCGCTGCTCGTCAACGATGAGTTCATCCTGCCGCTCGACGCGATCAAATCGGTGGACCACGAGCGCGTCGACCTGAGCCTGGCCTCCACCGACGCCCGCAGGCTGCAGGCGTACATCGGCTATCGAGAGAAGGGAGAGTCGGTCGCTGAGGAGGCCGAGGACTTCGCCGCCGTGCTCGGCTCAGGCCCGGAGATTCCGCACTGGGTCGAACAGGTCGCCAACAAATCGGCCGGCGAGCTGGAGATAGACAGGGACGAAAACGTGATGCTCGGCCACACGGGAAAGAAGCTGGGCATCGTGAAGGACGTGCTGTTCGAAGGCGACGAGCTCGTCGGCGTCGTATTGCGGCCTGACGGCTTGTTCAGGCAGGAGGTGATCCTGCCCCGCAGGTTCCTCGAACGCAGCGACGACGCGGCGCTGTTCGCGCAGCTCGACGAGGCGGCGATCGCAGGTCTCACGCCCTTCCGACCGAGCGACGCCTAGCCGCCGTTTTTCATCGGGCCGGCTCGCGCGCCCCGATGGCGATCAACGCCGCGAGCCCGAGGGCGAGTCCCGCGGTTACGAACAGTGCCGCCTGCACCCCG
>DATIOJ010000133.1:0-21544 GCA_035473355.1 Candidatus Limnocylindrales bacterium | reverse complement strand
CCTGCACGACGTCACCCTCGGCGACCGCGCCCAGGTGCCCGACGCGGATCATCTTGCCGGTCATCTTGCCCTGGCCACCCGCGATGACGACTCCGTACCGCGTGTCGAGCAGCTTGCGCAGCGCGTTCACGTCGAGGCCTTCTGGTGGGACCGCTGATGTGACTGTGTTGGAGCGGTATCCGTCGCGCGCGTAGAGGTGGAAGCCGAGCGCGCGGAGTCCCTCCTGGGTGGCCCGCGCCAGCCGCGCGTGCCGCTCATAGACGTTGGCCAGGCCTTCCTCTTCCAGCATGTGGAGCCCTTCCTGGAGCGCAAACGCGACCGGCACCGCCGGGGTGAAGGGCGTCATCCCTTTCTCGGCCCACGTCCGCGCCTCTTTCCAGTCGAAGTAGAAGCGCGGAGCACGGGCCTGCGCATGCTGCGCCCACGCCCGGTCGCTGACGCTGACCAGCGCAAGTCCCGGAGGCGACATCCACCCTTTCTGCGATCCGCTCACCGCGACGTCGATCCCCCACGCGTCGGTCTCGATGTCGATCGAGCTGATCGAGCTGACGCCGTCGACGACGACGATCCGGTCTGCGTCGCGCGCGACGCGGGCCAGCTCCCGCAGCGGGTTGGTCAGGCCGGTCGACGTCTCGTTGTGGGTCAGCAGCACGACCTTCGCCTTGGGATGGCGCTGCAGGGTGGCGCGAAGGTCGTCCGGGTCGACCGGCTGGCCCCACTCGAACTCGAGCCGCACCACTTCGGTGCCGTACGCCGCAGCCAGCGCCGCGAAGCGCTCGCCAAAGTTGCCGCACAGCGCGACGACGACCTCGTCTCCGGGCGACACGAGGTTGGCGACCGCCGACTCGAGGCCCCCGGTCCCGCTCGACGTCAGGAGCAGGAGGTCGTGCTTGGTCTTGAAGACGCGCTTGGCCCCCTCCGTGATCTCGGCCAGGATCGCCGCGAACTGCGGCCCGCGGTGGTCGATCATCGGCCGGTTCATGCTGCGGACGACCCGCTCCGGGAGCGGGGTCGGCCCGGGGATTCGCAGCTGGCTCTGGAAGGTCATCGGTCTAGTGCTGCTCCGTCGTGTAGGGAAGTAGCGCGATCGCCCGGGCGCGCTCCAGCGCAGTAGTAAGGGGTCGCTGATGCCGTGCGCACGTGCCGGTGACCCGACGGGGCAAGATCTTGCCCCGGTCGCTGACGAACCGGCGCAGCCGCGAGATTTCTTTGTAGTCGATGTAGTCGATCTTCTCGGCGCAAAACGCGCAGACCTTGCGATGCTGCCGCTTGGGTCCTCTCGGTCCGCCGCCGCCCTGCTCGCGTGACGGTGGTCTGGAAACTGCCATGGGTTAGCTCCTAAAAGGGAATTTCATCCGGGTCGACATCGCGAGGCGCGTCGTCCGGAGCGGGAATGCTGTTGTCCTCAGTTTGGGCAGGGCGCGAACGCGGCGCGCCGTCGGACGGACCGCTGCTGCGGCTGTCCAGGAACTGCACGTCGTTGGCGATGATCTCGGTGGTGCGGCGCTTCTGACCGTCCTGGCCCTCCCAGGACCGGGTCTGGATGCGGCCCTCGATGTAGACCAGCGCGCCCTTGCGCGTGTACTGGGCCACGATCTCGGCGAGGTTTCGCCTGCCGGCGTTGTACGCCACGATGTTGTGGTAATCGGTGAACTCCTTCTTCTCGCCATCGGGTCCCGTCGACCAGCGGTTGGTGGCGATGCTGAAGTTGGTCACCGCCGTGCCGCTGGGCGTGTAACGCATCTCGGGGTCCTTGGTCAGCCGTCCGATGAGCAGCGCCTTGTTCAAGTTGGACATCTATGCCTCCTCCTCCCGTTCCGCCCGCCGGGCTCGCCCCGCCGAACCATCCGCCTCAACCGTGAGCGGCTCCAGAACGACCTCCGCGGGCGGCGGCGTCACGGGGGTCGCGACTACCTTTTCCGGCTTGCGCACGATCAGGTGGCGCAAGACCTCTTCGGTGATCTTCAACCCGGCTTCGAGCTCGGGTATCCGGTCGGGGTCGAGCTTGAAATCCTGGAGGACGTAAGACCCCTCTTTCTGATGCTTGACCTCGTAGGCGAGCTTGCGCTTACCCCAGAGGTTGGTGCGTTCGATCGCGCCGCCTGACCGCTCGATGAGCGTGTTGACTCGCTTGACCGCATCCTGAACCTTGTCGTCGTCAAGGTCAGCACGGACGATGTAGAGAACTTCGTAATCCCGCAACGGGCGCCTCCTTCCTATGGGTTCAGGCCCCGATCGAGCGAAGGCAAGGCGCCTTCGGCCGAGGCCAGAAAGGTCTTCGGTATTCTACAGGGCCTATGGCTTCGAGGTCCCGGGCGAAAGCCGGGAAGAGGGCTCCGATCCGCGCCAAGAGCGGCGCCGGCGTACCCCTGCTGCCGGTCGTCGTCGGGTCCATCCTCGGCGTTCTCGTGATCGTGATGATCGGGCTGATCTGGTACTTCGGCCGGCCGCAGACGACCCAGACTCCGACCATCGGCGGGATTCCCTGTGACCAGCTCGAGCACACCCAGGTCCACTACCACGCCGCGATCCAGATCATCTATCACGGTGCGTTGACCAACATTCGCGACAACACCGGCATCCAGCTGGATTCGGCCGGCAATGTCAGCTGCTACTACTGGCTGCACGTCCACGCTTCGCAGAAGAACATCATCCACATCGAGTCACCGGCGAGCCAGGTCTTCACGGTCGGTCAGTTCTTCGACGTCGCCAACCAGTGGGACAAGGCCAACGGCTACGAGGCCATGCGGCTGGACGCGACTCATGTCGCGACCTTCACCCTTCAGCCGGGCGACAAGATCGTGACCTACATCGATCTCGGCGATGGCAAGGGCGCCAAGCCTTACGACGGGGACCCGCGCGCCATTCAGCTCAAGTCGCACGAGGTGGTCACGATCGAGATCACACCGCCAGATGTGAACCCGCCGCCTACCTTTACGTTTCCTTCGGGGCTTTAGACTCCAGCAGCACCCGCGCTGCGCGGTAGTGCTCGAGCTCGTCGTAGTTGGCTCCCTTTCGCGTGGCGCGATCCGCGAGGTGCAGGTGGACCTCGACAGGGTCGCCCTCGAAGTGAAACTGGCCTCCACGCTCGATCACGCGCAGCCGCTGGAGACGGTGGCTGTCGCCGTGCAGGTCGATCACCTTGCGCTCCTGCTCGAGAATCGCGGCCGCCTCTTGCTTCCGGTCGAGCGCGATCAGGCACTGGGCCTGGCATACCCGGGCGTCCGACCCGAGCGGCCAGTCGTAGGAGCTGATGGCAGGCTTGAGCGCGAGCAGGGCGCGGCGGGGCTCGCCCCGCGCGGCGAGGACGCGGCCGCGCTCGAGGGCCAGCTCGCGCTCGATGCCCGCCTCCTGGCCTTCGAGCAGGTACTCGACCTCGGTCCCCAATCGCTCCGCGATCACTCGCAAGACTCGGATCGAGGGCCTGGCCTTACCCAGCTCGACCTGGTTCAGGAAGGCGCGACTGAAGTCGTCGCGGACCACCTTGGCCAGGCTCATGCCGCGCTGCAGGCGGATTCGCTTGATGCGCTGGCCGAGCGTCTCTTTTTCGGCCTGGCGATCGAACTCCTCGTCGTCAGCCATCGCGCCCTATCGTAAACCTGGCTTTTACAGGTAGTCGCGCGGGTCGAGGCTGCGGGTCAGCGTCGTGAAATTCTGGAAACCCTGCTTGGTGACCATGCCGGTGTCCTCCACCCTGACGCCACCAAGGCCCAGCAGGTAGAGCCCAGGCTCGACCGTGACGACGTCACCCGCCTCGAGCGGGGACTCCGTCGTCTCGCGCAGGGCCGGCTCCTCGTGGATGTCGAGGCCCACCCCATGGCCCGTGCTGTGGTTCATCCTGGCCACGCCCTCGGGACCCTCGAATCCCGTGCTAGTGGTGCCGAAACCGCGGTCGACGAGGACCTGGCACACGGCCGCGTGCGGCTCTTTGCCCGGCACGCCCGCCGCGATGGATTCGATCCCGGCGTCGAGCGCCTGCAGGACCGCGGCATGCATCTTCCGCACCCCGTCGCTCACCTCGCCGACGACCACGGTGCGGGTGAGATCGCCGCTGTAGTGCGTCTGGCGGCTCGTCGGGAAGATGTCGATGATCACCGGCTCGTTGGCCTTGATCGGGCCCTCGCCTCGATAGTGGGGAAGCGCGTTCTCGGGTGAGCCCGCGATGATCATGTCCGGGCAGGTGAACCCCTTTTCCCCGAGGCGAAGCTGCGCCGTGGCGTAGAGGTGCTCGGAGGTGAGAGGCCGGCCGTCGGACCACAGCAGGCCGTCGTTGATCTCCGCCCTCGCCAGCTCGCGGACAACCTCGATTACCGCCGACTCGGCGGCCTCCTGCGCCTGCCGGATCGCGTCCGCCTCCTCGGGCGACTTGTGGCGGCGCTCGGCGACGAACAGGTCGCGGTCCACCTCCACGTCAAGACCCTGCGCTCGCAGATCCTCGAGCTGGACTGCGCGCATGTTGGGCGAGACGCGTGCCTGGGTGAATCCAGCTTCGCGGAGCAGCCGCGCGGCCGACCGCGCCCAGGACTTGTGGGCATAAGCCTCCCGGTCTTCGACGATGCGCTTCGCGCGAGCCTGCGCCCGCGCGCGATCTATCTCCAGCGGGGTGGCCAGGAGCACGTCGTCGCCGTCCGGGAACCGGATGTACGCCGCGGTCTCCACGCTGAACCCGGTGGCGTAGATGAAGTCGGCGTCGGTTTCGCCGCCCGGGATCAAGACCAGCGGCGCCGGGCCGGCCTTGCGGGGCCTGGACTTCCTCGGTGCCTCGGCCTGCTCGGTGTCGCGCCACAAGCCGGCCGACTCGACTGCCTGCGCGACGGCCTGCAGCAGCGCGTCGTCGCCTCGGTGGCGAGGCCGGCTCTTGCCCCGGCCCTCGAGGTTGAGCTTCTCCTGCACCTCGTACCCGCTGGTGTACGCCACGTCGTAACCGAGGTCGCGGAGCTCGGCGAGGTCGCGCCGGAGGGTGCGCTCAGAGACGCCGGCGCGATCGGCCAGCTCGAGGGGGTTGAGGCCGGGCTCGGCGATGATGGCGGCCAGCACCCGGAGGAGCCTGGCCAGCCGCTCGGCGCGATTCACGCGACCGGCGCCTGCCTCACCCGCGCTCTACGAGATCTCTTCCCAAGAAGTTGCGTTGCCCTCGAACGGGTCCGGCTCGGCCTCTTCCTGGTTGCCTACCTTCTGGTGGAACCTGCTGGCGATCATCTGGTAGGCCATGGCCTTCGGGATGCCCAGCTTGGTCAGCGACTTCACCTCGTCGGCCATCACCTTGTCGCGCGCGGCCTCGATCGCCGCGAGCACCTCTTCGATCGACGCCGTCTTCTTGACCATGCGAGGGGCCATTCTACCGGGTCGTTTTGGACCGGCCTTAGACTTGAGATTTGTAATTCGCCGAGAGGCGCCCTGCGCGCGCCCGGCCCGCGGCCGCTTCTGGTGGGGGTTTGGATGGCTAACGACTACGCTCCCGACAAGATCCGAAACGTGGTGCTGCTGGGCCACTCGCACGACGGCAAGACCATGCTCGCGGAGGCCATGCTGTTCGCCTCGGGCGCCGTCCCGCGGATGGGCTCGCCCGACCAGTCGACGGCCACGACCGACTTCGATCCCGAGGAACAGAAGCGCAAGATCTCGATCAACCTCGGCGTCGCGTTCGCCGAGCACAACGGCTTCAAGATCAACATCCTCGACGCGCCCGGCTTCTTCGACTTCGCGGGCCAGGTCGCCAGCGGCCTTCGGGCGGCCGAAGGCGCTGTCGTAGTCGTCGGTCCCACGGCGCAGCTGGCGGTTGGCACCGAGATCGCGTGGGAGCACTGCAACCGGACCAGCAAGCCGCGCATCGTGGTGGTCAACAAGCTCGACAAGGAGCACTCGGACTTCTACGGCGCGGTCGGTGCCATGCGCGAGAGCCTGACCCCGCGGCCGTTCCCGCTCCACCTTCCGATCGGCGCCCAGCAGGACTTTCGCGGCATCGTCGACCTCCTGCACCTCAAGGCCTTCGTGACCTCGGACGACGGGAAGGGGAGCGAGGTCCCGATCCCCGACGACATGAAGCAGCGCGTGGAGGAGTACCGCGGCCAGCTCATCGAGGCCGCCGCCGAGAGCGACGACTCGCTTCTCGAGAAGTACCTGGATGCCGGCACGCTGGACGAGGACGAGATCCAGCGCGGGCTGCGCCAGGGCATCCTCGAGGGCAAGGTCGCCCCAGTCGTGTGCTGCTCCGCGACCAAGCTGCTGGGCGTGCGGACGCTGATGTCGACGATCGCCGAGCTGATGCCGCCGCCGGAGGCGGAGCCCGACAAGCCGGTGAAAGCGTTCGTGTTCAGCACCGGCGGGGACCAGTTCGGGCGTGTGAGCTACTTCAAGGTCGTGGCGGGGTCGGTGAAGGCCGACGCTCATCTGCCCAATCTCAGCCGGGGCGGTGAGGAGCGCCTGGCGCAGATCTTCTTTCCCCGCGGCAAGGAGCACGTGGCCGCGACCGAGGTGCGCGCCGGGGACATCGGCGCGGCGACGAAGCTCACCCACACGCTGACCGGCGACACCCTCGGCCTGAAGGACGGCGGGCCGCTGCCTTCCCTCGACCTGCCCGGCCCCGCCTACAGCCTGGCCATCACGCCCAAGGCGCGCGGCGATGAGGAAAAGATCTCTTCGGGACTCGCGCGCTTGAGCGAGGAGGACCCGACGCTGCACGTGGAGCGCAGCGAGGAGACCCATCAACTCGTCATCGCGGGCCTTGGCGATGTGCACCTCGACGTCACGCTCGAGAAGCTGAAGCGAAAGTACGGGGTCGATGCGACGACGGCGACTCCGCGGGTGCCCTACCGCGAGACGGTGCACGGTTCGGCGCGAGCGGAGGGCCGGCACGTCAAGCAGTCGGGCGGCCACGGCCAGTACGGAATCTGCGTCATCGAGGTGGCGCCAACCGCCAGGGGCGAGGGCTTCGTTTGGGAGGACAAGATCTTCGGCGGGTCGGTCCCGCAGAACTTCCGGCCCTCCATACAGAAGGGCATCGTCGACACGATGTCGAAGGGAGTCGTCGCCGGATACCCGATGGTCGACGTGAAGGTGACGCTGGTCGACGGCAAGTACCACACCGTCGACTCCAACGACATGGCGTTCCAGATCGCCGGCTCGCTTGCGATCCGAAGAGGCGCTCTTGACGCGGGGCCCGTATTGCTCGAACCGATCGTCGAGGCGACGATCCACGTGCCGGAGAAGAACCTGGGCGACATCATGTCCGACCTCAACGGCCGGCGCGGCAAGATCCTCGGCACCGAGCCGACCGACGGGTACCAGAACGTCAAGGCGCAGGTGCCTGAGTCCGAGATGCTGCGATTCGCCCTCGACCTGCGATCGATCACCCAGGGGCGCGGGAGCTACAGCAAGAAGTTCGACCACTATGAGGAGATGCCCGCGCACCTCGCCAAGACGATCATCGACCAGTTCCAAAAGGAGCACGAAGCCGCGAGCGCGGCCCACTAGTATCCGGTCGTGGCCGCGCCGAGCGCATACGACGTAGTCGTCATCGGCGGCGGCGTGACCGGCGCCGGGGTCGCGCGCGACCTTTCTCTGCGCGGCGTGTCCGTCCTGCTCCTCGAGAAGGGCGACTGGGGGGCGGGAACGACCGGGTCTTCCAGCTGGATGATCCACGGCGGCCCCCGCTACCTCGAGTTCGACTGGAACACGACTCGCCTGTCGACCCAGGATGCCGGCTACATCGTGACCATCGCGCGCAACCTCGTCTACCGCGTGCCCTTCCTGATCCCGGTTCTGCCCCACGACAAGAACAACATCGAGCGGATGGAGACGGCCATGGAGGTGTACGACCGCTTCCAGCCGCTGAAGCACGCGCATCCCCACCGCAGGTTGACGCCGGAAGAGGCGCGGCAGGCCGAACCGGGCCTGGCCGAAGACATCATCGGCGCCGTGACCATGGAGGAGTGGGGGGTCGATCCGCACCGACTCGTGTTCGTCAACGTGCAGGACGCCGTTGCTCATGGCGGCCGCGCCCTCAACCACACACGGGTCACGGAGCTGATCCGCGACGGCGGCAAGGTCATCGGCGTGCGCTATCGCGCGGAGGATGGCTCCCACTCCGAGGCGCGCGCTCGCGTGGTGGTCAACGCGACAGGCCCATGGTCGCCCGACGTTGCCGCGATGGCGGGTGTGCGCGTGGAGCTGCGCCCGGCCAAGGGCATCCACATCGTGTATCCGCACCGAATATCGAACTTCTCGATCAGCGCCGAGTCGATCGACGGCCGCGACCTGCTGATGGTGGCGCACGCCGGCTTCACCCTGCTCGGCACGACGGACGACGATTTCTATGGCGACCTCGACTCAGTCGAAGTCCTGGAGGACGAGGTCGATTACCTGCTGCAGGCATTTCAGCGCGTCTTTCCCGCCATCCATGACTACCGGCCGGTAAGGACCACGACCGGCGTCCGTCCGACCCTGTTCAGGTGGCGGCCGTACGAGGACTCTCTGTCCCGGCGCTACGAGATCCTCGACCACGCACCCGAGGGCGCAGACGGATTCGTGAGCATCGCCGGCGGCAAGCTCTCGATGTACCGGCTGATGGCCGAGGAGACATCGGATGCCGTCTGCCGCAAGCTCGGCCACCAGGCGGCAAGCACGACGGCGACGACGCCCCTGCCCGGCAACGATGCGGACCCCGCGCCGGCCGCAGAGCTCGCCGCGCGCTGCGGCATTCCAGCGCTGGCGGTCGTGAAGCTGCAGGGCAGGCACGGCTCGAATGCGGAGAAGGTGCTGGATGAAGGGCACACATCACGCATCCTGTGCCGCTGCGAACCTGTAACCGAGGCCGAGCTCATCTACGCCGCGCGGCACGAGCAGGTCCGCACATTGACCGACGCGTTCCGCCGAGTCGGCATCGCGGCGGGTCCGTGCGCAGGCGCGGCGTGCATCATCCGAGCCGCCGAGGTCATCGGCAAGGAGCTCGGCTGGAGCGCATCCCAGCGTTTCGATGCCGCACGCGATTTCGTCCGCGGAGCATGGCTGGGCCGCGCCCCCGTCCTGTCACATTCAGGCTGGGCACAGGAAGAGCTGGCGCAGGGCGCGATGCGAGGACTGCTGCGTGTCTAGGTCTGACTCCCTCGTCAAACTGGCCTGGGCGTACGGGCTGCACCAGGCGCGGCGCCGCCTCAGGCGACCGCAGTCGCAGCTCGCCGGGCTGCTCGAGACGTACGCGCCGGACGGAATCCAGGCACTGACGCCACGGGAGCGGGAACGACATCCGCAGCTCGTCACGTGCATCAACTGCGGACTGTGCGCGTTCGCGGCGAGCCGGATCGGCAAGACGCGCCCGCCCGACCTTGCGTCCTCTTATATGCGGCTTTACGCGCGACTCGGTGAGGCGTCGTCCGACCTGGCCGGTGACGATTCAGACCTGGCAGCCGCCGCCGCCGTCTGCCCGGTCGGGGTGCCACTCGAAGAGGTGGCAGCGATCGTGCGCCGGATCGCCATGCGCTGAGGACGGGGCGCCACCCGCCAGGCGGAGGGGCCGATCCTGATCACCCGGCGCGCCTGGCCCTGACCGTGCCGCGGGCGCGGCGGCGCCGGCTCCGGCGGGGCCAGCGCCTACGTGGGCAAACCGCTCGGGACTTGCGGGTTATCCACATTCTGTATACAGTCTGGGGAGATCACACAACATCTTGAGGCAATGGTCAAGAGGCTGATTCGACCCCTGCACCGCTGGCCGATGGTGGAATCGTTCTTTTTGCGCCTTGCCGGCCAGTTCACGACGTGGCCCGCGGACGACTTCGGGCGGTTCGTCAGCGCGTCCGTCGGCTCCGGAATGGGCGGGGCCTTTGCCGTAATGCCGCCGCCGATGGAACCTCTGCGCCCGCCCCCGCCGGTCTCCCTCGCACCGGCCACGTTCGAGATGCGGTTCATGAAGCTGCACGCGGAGGGTCGTTTCGACGAGATGTGGGAGATGCTCGCCGAAGACGCACAGCGGGCGTGGGGCGGAGTGCAGAACTTCATCCGCGAGATGCCACGCCTCGACGAATGGCTCGAGATTCTCGACATGCAGGTCGCGAGCGTTGCGATGCTCGAGAGCTGGACCGACCACGTGCACAAGCGCACGTACAACAATGTCGCGAGACTCGTGATGCGATATCGCGTGCGCCAGCAGTGGCGCGAGTGGACTTTCGACCGACAAGTTCACCTCGTGCCGGCTGCAGGCGGCTGGCGGACACTTTGTTACCCAATGCGAGCAAGGACCCCGGCAGGGCCTTGATATAGTGGGTTGCGGCCCATGCTTCAGCAGACCATCGAGGAGCAGGAGCGTTTTCGGCGGTGGCATCGCCGGCGCACCCGCGCGATGACGCCGCGGCGCTTGCTGCAGGAATCAGACGAGCTGCTCTACTGGGTCGAAGAGTGCCAGGTGCAGCACGTTCGCATCGTGCCCGGATGGCTTGTCCCAAGACTGATGGTCGTGCTGCGCCACGCACACCCGGAATTGACGGCACGTCTCGGACGCGAGCGCAGACCTGAGCAGGTGATGGAGATCATCTACGACGCGCAAGCCGCGCTGATGGAGCAGGCATGCCTGAGTCGCGGACCGGCGGAGGTGATCCCGCTCTTCGCCAGGTCACGCGAGCGAATGCTGAAAGAAGCCGCGCTCTAGGCGCGTGCTCCGCGTCGACCTGCATCTTCACTCGAATTTTTCGCACGACGGGCGCAGCTCTCTGCAGCAGCTGATCGACAGAGCCGCGGAAGTCGGTCTCGATCGAATCGCACTGACCGACCACAACACCGTCGACGGCGCGCTCGAGCTTGTCCGCCTTGCGCCCGAGCTAACGATCGTGGGTGAAGAGGCGAAGACGCTCGAAGGCGAGGTGATCGGGCTGTTCATCACAGGGCGCCTGCCTCCGTTTCTCCCCGCGCAGGAGGTGATGGATCTCATCCATGACATGGGCGGGCTCGTGTACGTGCCGCATCCACTCGATCGGTATCGCTCGCACTTTCGTCTCGAGCGACTCGTCGAGCTGGCCGATCGGATCGACATCATCGAGACTTACAACCCGTGGTGCGACGCGGCCGCAAATCGCGCGGCGGCGACGCTCGCGGCCGAGCTTCACAAGGTGACGGCGAGTGGGTCCGACGCGCACTCGGCCGACGAGCTAGGCCTCAGCTGGATGGAGATGGAGAGCTATTCCGGCGCAAGCGACTTCCTCGAAAAGCTGCGCGACGCGCGACACGTGGTGACGGCCGGCAGCGGCACTGGACGGCGTGCCTGACCAGCACGACCTCCTCGTCGTCGGCTCGGTCGCTCTCGACAGCCGCGATGGGCCTTTCGGAAAAGTGGTCGAAGAGCTGGGCGGGTCGGCCGTGTACTTCGCGCTGGCGGCGAGCCTCTTCCTGCCGGTAAGGGTGCTCGCTCCGGTGGGGCGCGACGGAGTCGAGCGGGTGACGCACGCATTCGCCGGCCGGCCCATCGACTCGACATTGCTCGAGGTGATCGACGCGCCAACGTACCGCTGGAAAGCCCACCAGGAGCATGGACGGAACGTCGACATGGGGAGCGCCGACTCGATCTACGACCGCTGGGAGCCCGCGATACCACCCGACTTCGGCGGCTGGGCGTTCGTCGGCTCGATGCGGCCGGACCGTCAGGCACAGGCGATGAAGCAGCTTCATTCGGCGCGCCTGCTGGCCGCCGACGCCATGCTCTCGTACGTCCAGCGGCAGGCGCCCGAGGCCAAAGACGTGTTGAAGCGCGCCGCCTGGTTCTTCTGCAACGAGGAGGAGTTCGCGGCCCTGGGCGGCCTTGACCCCGAGCAGTTCCGCCGCCAGTGGTGGCTCGAAGGGCTGGTGCTGAAGAAAGGTCCGCTGGGCGTCACGGTGCACACGGCCGACGGCGCGGTGCACGTACCCGCCCTGACCGGCCATCCGGCCTTTGATACAACCGGGGCAGGGGATGCGGTGGCGGGCGGCATGCTCGCGCGTTGGCTGAGCACGGGGGCGCAGCGGTCGGGCCTCCAGGACGCGCTGGTCTGCGGAGTGGCGTGTGCTTCGCTGACCATCGAGTCGATCGGGATTCGAGGCATCGCGAGCGCGACGCCTGAGCTGCTCGAGCGGCGTATGAAAGAGGTATGGGAGTCGATCAGACGAGAGTCGTGATCATGAGCGGCGACCTGGTCGAGCAGGACGTCGAGGCAATCGTCAACGCCGCGAACAATGACCTACAGCTTGGTGGCGGTGTCGCGGGCGCGATCCGGCGTGCGGGTGGTCCGAGCATCCAGGACGAGTGCGACACGCACGGACCAATCCGCGTCGGAGAGGCGGCGATCACAGGCGCCGGGCGAATGCGTGCGCGATTCGTCATCCACGCGGCGAGCATGTCGCTTGGCGGGCGGACGACCAGGTCGTCACTCATGTCTTCGATGGACGCAGTCTTTCGGCTCGCGCACGCGCACGAGGTGAAGACGATCGCGGTGCCGGCGGTCGGCACTGGCATCGCCGGATTTCCAATCGATGAGTGCGCGCGCGTGATGGCGGAGTGTTTGTCTGCCGCGTTGAGTCGCGGATGGCAGGCATCGGAGGTTCGATTCGTTCTTTTCGGCGAGGATGCGAAAACGCCGTATGAGGTCGCGTTCTGGCACGTTTTTCACACGTCGCAGGCGGAACGTGGCTGAATTCGACTCGAATTGGGGTTGTCTTGGGCAAATAGCCACCCCTAGAATGGGCAAGTCCGCCCCCACGACAGAATCTCTAATAAGGACGGTGAGTTTGTGGAAGGCTACTGCTTGAAGGACAAAAGAAAGGTCGAGATGAAAGACCCTCAGCCGATCACGATGAAGAACGGCAAGCCTGCAACCGTTGGCACGTGCCCGTACTGCGGCACCAAGATCTACAAGATCGGCAAGGCTGTATAGAAGAGGTTTCGACTCAAGGGCCGCTCCTGCCGAGCGGTCCTTTTTGTTGGATCGCCTGATGATCAGTTGGTCAGCGGCGGCTCCAGCGCACCGAGCAACACCTCTGTGGCCGACACTGCTTCGTCGACTCCGAGCATCTTGAAGATCTCGACGTTAGTCGGGTTGTTGACACGCGCGATCGTCTTCTTGACCCGAAAGTGCTTCTTCGCCATCTGCAGGGCGATGAGGTTGTCCTCGTCGTCGGCGGTCACGGCGATGATCGCGTCGGCGCGCTCTATCCCGGTCTGGGCGAGGAAGCGGACCTCGCAACCATCGCCACGCATCACGATGCTGCCGAGCTGAGTCTCGAGCCAGTCCGCGCGCTTGCTGTCGCGCTCGATGAGCGTGACTTCGTGTCCGCGCTCGACGAGGTCGCGGGACAGGTAGTAGCCGACGGTCCCGCCTCCGACGACGATCACATACATGCGGTCAGTGGCTCTCCCGCTCGAGCAGGACCTTCTGGATGTGGTGCGCCCCTTCCAGCGTCGGACAGATCGTGTGCAGCCCCAGCTTTTCGTAAGCCTCCGCGCGCTCGGGGTCGTAGATGCGGGCGACCACGTGCGGGACCTTGAAGACGTTCTTGGCGATCTGCGAAGCCATGATGTTGCGGTTGTCGCCTTCCGTGACGGCCACGAATCCGTCCGCGTGCTCGGCGCCGGCACGGCGGAGGACGTCGGCGTCGGTCCCGTTTCCGACAACCTGGTCGCCCTTGAAGTCGCGCGTCAGGACGCCCCGATTGCTGGCGCGAGAGAAAGCGTTGGGGTCGCGATCGACGATCACAACCTCATGGCCCGCGCGGTCCATCTCGGCGGCGATTTGCGAGCCGACTCTCCCACACCCAACGATCAGCAGCCTCAACGCCGGTTGATTATAGGATCGCCCTCAGGGGAGCTTCCGGTGGGTGCCGGGGGCTCTTGATAGGATTTGACCGCGTGCGTTTTCCATTCACGTTCATTGGCCTGGTGGCGCTCGCAATCGGGGTGTGGGTGGTCGTTTATCTGGCCGCTCACCGAACGCTCGACCAGGGCTCGCAGGAGCTGGCAGGCGGCACGGCTGTCGTGTGTTTCGGCTTCGGGCTGTACGTGTTGATCCGGCGCGTGAGGCGCGGACCGCAACACTGATGGCCGACCGAGGGGCGCACAGCCACCCAACCACGTCGCGGAAGGTGTTGGTCGCGGTGGGGGGGCAGGAGATCGACGCCGAGACGGTCCGGCTTGCGCTGCGGATGACCGACCCGCAGGGGGGCCGGTTGTACGGCGTCCACATCATCGAGGTCAACCGGTCGTTGCCGCTGGGCGCGGTGCTCGACGACGTCGTGGAGCGCGGCGAAAAGATCCTCGACGAGGTCGAGAAGCTGGCGGGTGCGTCTCAGCTGCCGGTCGAGACTGAGCTCGTCCAGGCCCGGGACACGGGGCCGGCGCTGGTCGACGAGGCGGTCGAGTGGGGGGCGGACCTGATCGTGATGGGCCTGCCGTACAAGCGACGGTTCGGGGAGTTCAACCTCGGGAAGACCGTGCCGTACGTGCTGAAGAACGCGACCTGCCGGGTGATGCTGTTTCGCGAGCACCGCGAGCACCGGGACGAAGAGACGCCCTAGCCGACCGGGGGCCGCCCACGGGCGCCCGCCTTTCCGCCGCCCGCCCCCGCGCACGCCAGCCCTTTTGGGCCCTCCCTCTCCCAGCGGCGCCCTCCCCCAGCCTGCCGAGCCTGGCATGAAACGCTAGCCCGCGTAAACGACCTTCACAACGCAGGTTGTTAAGGTCTCACGTCAAATGGCCGAACGGACCAGGAGGCGCCCGCACTACTTCGCAAGGCTTTGGGACGAGCTCGGCCGAATCGGCGGCGAGCACGACGCTTTCATCAAGGTCATCATCATCGAGCGCACCGTCAAGTCCGTCGTCCTGACCGTGCTGGGCATCGGCCTTCTCGTTGCCGGCCGCAAGGGCTGGCTCGGTGCCTGGGCTGACTACGCGGAGGGCCAGCTCAACCTCGACGTCGGCCACGGGCTCATCGACCGGCTCCTCCTACGCGCGCTCGACTTCATCGGTGGCCTCAACCACACGACCCTGATCGCGATTGGCGCCTTGGCCTACGCCGCGCTCGAGGGGACCGAAGGCATCGGCCTCGCGATGCGCCGGCGCTGGGCCGAATACCTGACCGTCATCGCGACCGGCATCCTGATTCCTTACGAAGCTTATGAGGTGATCGCTCACCCAACCCTGTTCAAGGTCGGAGCGCTGGCTCTAAACCTGGCTGTGGTGGGCTACCTGGCTTACCGCAAGCGCCTCTTCGTCGGCATCTGACGCCGGCGTCAACCACTGCGATCGAAAGCCGGCGCGATGCAGCACGTATCGCAGCAATGCACCCAACGTCTTCAAGCCGTAGACGGTCGACGTCTTGAAGCTGACCGAGCTTGCGTCCGCGTGATAACGGCCGATCGCGGGCACCTCTCCGATCTTGAAGCCGAACGTCGCCGCCTGGATCAGAACCTGAGTATCGAAAACGAAATCGTTGCTGTTCTCGAGGAATGGAATCGCCTGCAGAAACCGGCGCGAGTAAGCGCGATAACCGGTGTGAAACTCGGAAAGCTTCAGGCCGAGGACGCGGTTCTCTGAGGCGGTCAGGAAACGATTGCCCAACCGCTTCCACCACGGCATCCCGGCCTTAGCGGGATCCAGGCCCAACCACCGCGAGCCGAGCACGATATCGGCCTCCCCACTCTCGATCACGCGACAGAGGTTGGGAATCATGGCCGGGTCGTACTGGCCATCGGGATGCAGCATCACCACCACGTCGGCTCCCATCGCGAGGGCCTGCCGGTAGCACGTCTTCTGGTTGCCGCCATAGCCAAGGTTGCGGCGATGCCGGATCACGTCGAGGTGCAGGGCCGTGGCGACGCTGACGGTGGCGTCCGCGCTGGCATCGTCGACGAGCAGGATGCGGTCGGCGTGGCCCTGCGGGATGTCCGCGACGACCTCGACCAGAGTTTTGGCCGCGCGATAGGCGGGCAGCACGATAACTCGATGCGGCCGCGGCCCGCTCCAGTTCAGTTCGCCCAGCGGAATCGGGTCGGGCCGCACGGCCATCCTCTCGACGGTCAGGTAACCGGCAATCGCCAGGGCGCCTAAAGCTGCGGACCAGAAGTTGATCGCAAGCGTCAGGTCGATCGCCGCGTAGGCGAAAAACAGGACGGCGGCCGCGGCGTGAGGCCAGCGCAGCTGGCCGGCCAGCGCCAGGTCAGCGAGCGCAAAACCGGGGATGACCAGGAGGGCGAGGTCGTGGACGTTCTGGTGCGGGCTGAGCACGAGGGAGGCGGCGATCGCGAGTGCAAAGTCGAGCCGCGGCTTGTCTGGCCGCCAGCTCAGCGACAGGGCTACCAACGCCAGGAGGAGAAGGAGGATGACAAAGGCGACCACCTTTCCGCCGCCGGGAACCGCCTCCAGGATGTTGCGCAGGGAATACACAGCCGGGTCGGTGTAGACGAGCTGGCTTGTGTTCGGCAAATGGCCCGTCACGGCCCAGGTGCCTACCGAGCTCAGGTAGGTCAGCACGGGGCCGAAGCCGAAGCCCACGACCGAGATCACGCCGAGGGCAAACAGCACGGCGGCGAACGCGGCGAGTGCCCGCCAGGCTCGGCGGGCGATGAACAGGATCGGAATCAGCAGCAAGAGCTGCGGCTTGGAAAGAGCCAGCGCGCTGAGCGCACCGGCCATGCCGTAGCGGCCGCGCGCCCACGCGGCGTAGGCGCCCGCCAGCGGCACCAGGACCACGAGATCGGACTGACCCTGCAAGACGGTGACGAAAAGCGGAAAGAAGCCGCCGATCATCGAACCCGCGACGAGCCAGCCCCGGCCGTGGACCCGAAGGCTCGTGCGGACAAGGATTGCGATGAGCGCAACAACGAGCACGACGTTGAAAGCAGCCATTGCGTAGTACGCGTGGCGGTAGTCGAGATATGCCAGCGGCGCGATCAGAAGCGTGTAGTACGGCGGGTGGAAGTAAGGCAGGACGATGAACCGCGAGGGGTCCGCGCCGGTGATCTGCAGCTCGACCTGGCGCTGCATCGCGATGTCGTAGACGGCCGATCCACCGCTGGTGACATACAGCTTCGCGGCCGCGTAGAAGTTGAAGAAGTCTGGACCGCGGAGGTTGCCGCGGACAAAGGTGAACCAGTAGACGACCCAGAAGGCAAGGGATCCAAGCCCGGCGCCGGTCGCAGCTGCGTAGCCGAGCCGGACGAGGCGCATGACGAGCCGCGGATTCATCGACCGCTTTCAAGTCGGAGGGCGAAGCGCTCGGGGAGTTTGGCTTTTCGGATCGCGCGCTGAGCGCCTTTGATGTCGTAGCGGACGCGGCGGAATTCAAATGTCTGGGCGTCCACATCCCATACGCCATAGCTGGCTGTCGGCAGGCCGTCGCGTGGCTGGCCGACACTGCCGGGATTCACGAGGGCGGGCCCGGCGAGTGCAAAAGTGTCGACACGATATTCATGCGTCACGGTGCCGTTCGACATGGCAAAGATGCCTGGAACGTGAGTGTGGCCGTGAAAGCAGACTCGTCCGTCCAGCAGCTCGAGGTTGGCGTGCGCGACCGCGGTATCGAGGACGTACTCGTAGATGTGATCACGCGGGCTTGCGTGCACCATCAGAACATCGTGCTCGAGGTGGCTGTCGGGCAACCCCCGCAACCACTCGAGCCGCTCCTCCCCAATCACCTCAATCGTCCAACGAACCACCGACGCAGCGTCGTCGTTGAACCACTCCAGGATTTCGGGGTCCGTACAGGCTCGATCGTGGTTCCCAACGAGCGTCAACCATTTGCGCTTGGTGACCTCATCGATGCAACGCTTCGGATCTCCGCCGTAACCGACGACATCACCGAGGCAGAGCGTCTCCTCGACTGGCGGACAATCGCGCAAGACGGCCTCCAACGCCTGCCAGTTGGCGTGGATGTCGGAGAGAAGCGCGATCCTCAAGCCGGCCGCTCGTAGAGGCGCGGGTAGATGTGGTCGAACAGAATCCGCAATGTGGCGGCGATGGGCACCGCGACGAACATGCCCAGGATTCCTCCCCAGCTGAAGCCCGCGATGAGAGCCACGATGACGAGTATCGGCGGCAGGCGGACCGCGTCGCCCATCACCTTGGGATAGACGAAGTTCAGGTAGACGTTCGGGATCACGACGTACGCGATCGCAACCAGCACCGCCTGGCCTGGGCTCTGCGACAGGCCGACGAGGATCGCCGGCACTGCGCCGACGAACGGGCCGAGGTAAGGGATCAGGGCGGTGATGCCCGCAATGAGGCCCAGGGCCACGGGATCCGGCAACCTGAGCAGCGCACACGCGATTCCAGATGTGACACCGATCAAGCCCGCGATTATCAGCTGGCTGCGCACGTAGGCGTAGAGCATCTTGCGGACCTTGCGCCAGATCTGGTCAAAGTCGGTTCGGTAGTCGTTGGGCACGAAGCGGCGCAGGTCGCGCCTAACGGCGGGCGCTTCTATTGCCAGGAGAAACGCCACGACAAACATGAGGAGCAGCTGCAGGATCGTGGTGAGAGCGGTCAGCCCGAGCGTGACGGCGTTGCCGAACTGACCAAGAAGGTACTCGCGCAGATGCGAGTTGATCGTTTGTGTCACGCCCTTCAAGTCGACGTCGATGCCGAAGACCCGGACGGGCTGCAGGCTGTTGAGGCGATCCTGGGCGGCCGCCGCCAGGGCCGGCGTCTGGGTCTGCAGCTGGCTGACCTCGGCCACCCCGAGAGGGACGATGAGGAGCACCAGGCCGGCGAGGGCGATGAGGATGCCGATGAACACGATGACGATGGCGAGGATGCGATTCACGCCGAGTGCGTGCAGACGGGTGACGGCGGGCTGAATCAAAAAGGCTATGGCCGCGCCCAGCACGAAGGCGCCCAGGAAATCGCGGAGCAGGTAGAGGACGACGATGAAGACGGTCAGGGCCGCCACGCCGAAGGCGATCTGCAGGTAGCGGCGCCGGCGCTTGGGGTCAAGAGACCAGGCTGAAACGGTCACGCCACCGATCGGGGCGGGACTGCCTACGTCACTCTCGCGGGACGCACCCTGCTGCGGGCTCTGTCGCACGTTACGCAAACACGGGCAGTATGACGAGCAGTACCCGAGGCCGGGCCGGCTTAGGTTTTGGCCTGCTGGAGGGCGGCTTCCTGCTGCAGGGCAGCTTCCTCATAGGCGGCGCCATGGAGCGGGTTGATCGTGCTGCGTCCAGCCGCGATCGCATAGAGAGCGAGAATCACAAGGCCAACCCCAATCACCAAGAAGGCCCCCTGAGGCGTAAAGAACTTCGTGACGAAGCCGCCCACGGCGAGGCCGACGATGCCCGCTGTTTGAGTCAGGCCGAATCGCGTCGCCATTACGCTCCCACGATTCGTGGGGTCAGCTGCCTCGATGAGTGCTGTTTGATTCGCTACTGAATAGACCGGGTTGCCGATTGAGGCAATGAATAGGGCGGCGATGATGATCGTGAGGTCGTGGCTCATCGCGATGGCAAGTGAGAAAGCTCCGGTAAGCAGCAGACCTGCTCCCACTGTACGCATTGAACCAATCGCAGTCAGGCGACTGACGATCAACGATCCGGTGAAGATGCCAATTGAGGAGACTAGCTCCAACGTTGAGTACGTCTGAGGCCCGGTAGTGGTGACCTGATAAGCCAACGCCAGAATCGCAGGTAGGCTGATCGGGATCAGGAATGCCGCAAGGGTGCTGATCGCGAACTGCGGGCGTGCTTCGATTATGGCCCACGACCGTCGGAGCGAGCCCGACACAGAGGTCGACAAAGATCCACCGCCGAGAGTCGGGATACCAAGAATGATGGCAGCACCCAAAAGGAACGTGATGGCATCAGCAACAAAGAGCATGTTTATCGAAGCAGGAAACTGACTGAGGATCGCCGCGGCCACTCCGAATCCGACAGAGCCAGCAAGCATCGATGTCGCGGCAACCACGGCATTCGCCTTGCCGACTTGACCCGCAGAAACAAGACTCGGGATCGCGGCCTGCTTCGCCGGCTGAACTATTGCGTTGATACTCGATAGGACAAAAAGGACCGGAACGATGAAGCGCCAGTCCATCCCGATCAGGAACGGAGTGGCAATCAGACCCGCTGCACGAAGAACCTCAAGCCCAACGACCAGACCACGCCTCGGCAGTCTGTCTACGATGCCTCCGGCAAGACTCGTCACAACCACCGTTGCGATCGCTTGGACAATGAACCCGAGCGCTACAAAGCGAGGGTCATGATTGGTTTTGACATAGATAGAGATGAGTGATGCCACCTGCGTGAGGGGGTCGCCAAGAGATGAGATTCCGATGGCGGCTACCAGGCTGCTGAACCCCGGATTCGATCTGAGCACGCGAAGAGCCGTAATTCGTCGAGGCACCTCAGGTCGGTTCAGAACTTCCATTGGCTGCAGCCCGTGAAGTTCCCGTAGAGCGTCTACTACGTTAGGGTCATACCATTGGTTGGCTCGCCGGCTGATGTCCTCCACGCCCTCGATCGGCGTCATTAAAGAACGCCTATAGAGGCGGGCACCCGTGATCGTGTCGAATGAGTCGGCGACCGAAAGGATCCGTGCACCAAACGGGATGACGTCACCCTTTAGGCCGGCTGGGTAACCAGAACCATCCCAACGTTCGTGATGATGACGCACCAGAGGCGCGACCTCCGCCAACGCGGAGTGTTGGGCAATCATGTCAGCGCCAATGTCGGGGTGGCGCCGCATGATCTCCCATTCCTCCTCTGTCAACGGCCCCGGTTTGTTGAGAATGTCATCACGTACCCCAATCTTCCCCAGATCGTGCAGCGCGGCTGCGGTTCGAATCAGTTCCACTTCGCGGTCTCCGAGCTCAAGGCGCTCTCCGAGGTGACCAGCCATCTCCGCTACGCGAATCGAGTGAGACTCGGTATACCTATCCCGAGCGTCTAGCGCTTGTGCCGCCAGTTCGAGGGTCTGATCCTTAAGCAAGGTTTGTCTTTGTGCATCGGCGAGATTTCCTCGGACAGCTAGTACAAAGCCAAATAGACCTGGCGCCATGATGTAACCCACCGGGCTTGCGGTGAGCAGGAGATAAATAATCCCCCCAGAGAAGCTCACGGCGGCGGTGCCAAAGAGAGCCGTAACCCCAACGTTCTCGAACAGAATTGTCAAGATCGGGGCGCGCGTGACGTACGAGACACTCAGCGCGGTGACGAGGTAATTCAGCCCAAGGGCGGCAGCAACGAACACCAAGGTCCTGATGGGGAGACTCCAATCTGGACCTGTCCCGAACGTGGCCACAGCCATCGAAGGAACCACATAAGCGGTAGCGATCATCGCCCGGTTGAAGAGGAACGCCCACCAGGCGATCGAGCGTCCGGGAACCCTACCGTCGAACACAGCAAGCCAGGCGATCATGGCTACCCCCGCGCCCGGGGCGTAAAGGCCGGCGGCCATAAGTAGGGGGTCTACAACCCACTGATGACCCTTGCGCCAGGGGATCGGGCGCAAGGCTGCTATCTGGGTGCCGATGCCCAGGTAGATGAGGGTGGCGATCTTGACCTTGTCAGGGGGGATCGGGTCAACTATCCACCCGAACACCGT
>DATIOJ010000132.1:0-30005 GCA_035473355.1 Candidatus Limnocylindrales bacterium | reverse complement strand
CGTCAGATCGCGACGACGGTCGACCTCTCTAAGTACGACTTCGCGTTCCCCGCCGGCGAGCCGGCCGGGATCAAGATCCAGCAGGACCACCACGCCAGGGCGACCTACGTGCCGTTCTTCACACCAATGGCGATCGCCTCGTTCAAGACCATCGCCGCCCTGCTGAAGACGGCGGGCGTCGTGACGACAGCGAACGGCGCCGACATCTTCGACGTGAAGGCGTTCCTCGCTCTGGTGGCCCAGAACAAGCGCTGGACGGACATCCCGAACAACTCCACCTACCCCGCCGGCACCAGCATCCTGATCACGTCGACCGATCCCGCGACGTCCAACTCCGCCGCGATGTACCTCTCCATCGCCTCCTACGTGGCGAACGGCAACAACGTCGTCCAGGCACCGAGCCAGGCGCAGGCGGTGCTGCCGTCGGTCGCGCCGATCTTCACCCGCCAGGGCCTGACCCTCTCCTCGACCGAGGCGCCCTTTCAGGACTACCTGTCGATCGGCATCGGCAAGGACCCGATGGTGATGATCTACGAGGCCCAGTTCCTCGCCCGCCAGGCCGCCAAGGACGGGTCGATCACTGCCGACCGCGAGATGATGTACCCGAGCCCGACCGTCTTCTCCAAGCACACGCTGGTGCCCCTGACGACGAACGGAGATGCGGTCGGCAAGCTCCTGAGCACCGACTCCAAGCTGCAGAGCCTGGCCGTCAAGTACGGGTTCCGCACCAGCGACCCCACGGCATTCAACAAGTACCTGACCGACAGGGGCGTCGCGCCTCCGCCCCAGCTCGTCAACGTCATCGATCCTCCGACCTACGACAACCTCGAGGCTCTGATCGCCGGAATCGCCAGGCTGCAGACGCAGACGGCGAGCTGAAAGGAGATTTGAACCCATGACCGACACGTCTTCGAGCAACACCGCGCTCGCCCTTGTGCCGCCGGCCGCGGTGGCGACAGTCACCGACGATCAGGCGGCGGCGCAGGCGCAGCAGATCGACCCCGCGGTCAAAAAGCAGATCGATGCCACCGTCGCGCAGTACGTCACGACGCTGCTGAGCGCCGACCCGCATTCGCCCGCGTTCGACCAGCAGCTGAACTCGGTGCACTCGTTGGGCGACGCTGACATCCGCGCCTCGGCCGCGGTGTCCAACAACCTGCTGAATCGGCCCGTCGCGGCCATGTCCTCGGGACCGTTCGACGCGAAATCGCAAATCTCGACCAGCCTGGTCAAGCTGCGCCGCACGGTCGAAGACCTCGACCCGACGCAGCAGGGACTGTTCGGCAAGAGACACCTCTGGGGCACGCTGCCGTTCGGCAATACGCTGCGCGACTACTTCCACAAGTACGAGTCGGGGCAGAAGAACCTCGACGCGATCATCCAGTCGCTTTACTCGGGCCAGGACGAGCTGCAGAAGGACAACGCGTCGCTCGAGCAGGAGAAGGCCAACGTCTGGTCGATCAAGGGCCGGCTGGAGCAGTACATCTACATGGCGACGGCCCTCGACCAGCAGGTCAGCGCGAAGATCGCCTCGATCCAGTCCAGCGACCCGGACCGCGCCAAGGAGCTGCAGACCGACGTCCTTTTCTACGTGCGGCAGAAGCGCCAGGACCTGCTCACACAGCTCGCCGTCAACACGCAGGGCTACCTGGCCATGAACCTGGTGGAGCAGAACAACCGCGAGCTGATCAAGGGAGTCGACCGCGCCACCACCACCACGGTGTCGGCTCTGCGGACCGCGATCATCGTCGCCCAGGCCCTCGCCAACCAGAAGCTGGTGCTGAACCAGATCAACGCACTCAACACCACGACGAGCAACCTGATCGAGTCGACGTCGGAGATGCTGAAGCAGCAGTCGGGCCAGGTCTATCAGCAGGCGGCCGACTCCACAGTGCAGCTGGAGAAGCTGCAGACCGCGTTCAACAACATCTATTCGTCGATCGACGCCATCGACACGTACAAGGTGCAGGCGCTGGACAACATGCAGAAGACCGTCGACGCATTGACGGCTGAGATCGACAAGGCCCAGAGCTACCTGCAGCGGGCGCACGCCGGACCTCCGGCGGGCGAGACCATGGTCAGCGCTCTGACGGTGCCGGCGGCAAAGAACTGAGGCACTGATGACCAGGAGGCTGCTCGGCGCGTGGCTCGGACTCTTCTTTCTCGTGTCCGCGTGCTCGAGCAGCCAGCCGGCGACCGACACCGCGCACACGCTGACTGTGCTCGCCGGCTCGGAGCTGAAAGACCTGGTGCCGCTGTTGCCCGACATCCAGAAGAGCACGGGATATCAGCTGTCCTTGAAGTACACGGGCTCGCTCGATGGCGCACAGGCGATCGCCGACGGCTCGGACCACAGCGACATGGCGTGGTTCTCCACCGGGAACTACCTCACCCTGCTCGAAGGCAAGTCCGGGCGGATCATCGCCCAGCAGCCGATCATGCTCTCGCCGGTCGTCATGGGCGTGAAGCACAGCGTCGCGCAGAGCCTGGGCTGGTCCGGCTCGACCGCTGTGACCTGGGCCGACATCGCCACGGCCGCCCGGTCGGGCAAGTTCCATTTCGGGATGACCAACCCGGCCGCTTCGAACAGCGGCTTCGTAGCGCTCGTCGGTGTCGCCTCGGCCTTCGCCGGTGGTGGATCGGCTCTCGACTCCGGGTCGATCAACGTCGCCAAGCTGAAGGATTTCTTCAGCGGACAGGTGCTGACCGCAGGCAGCTCCGGGTTCCTCGCCGACTCCTACGTCCGCCAGCAGGATCGCCTCGACGGCATGGTCAACTACGAGTCCGTCCTGCTCGAGTACAACGCGAGCGGCAAGCTACACGAGCCCCTCGACCTCGTGTACCCGAAAGACGGAATCATCACCGCCAACTACCCGCTGATGCTGCTGAACTCGGCCAAGAAAGACGCGTTCACCAAGGTCGTGGCTTATCTGACGACGGCCGGCATCCAGCGCCGGATCATGACCACGACCGACCGCAGGCCGTCGATCCCCGATGTGCCGCTCGACCCGCACTTCGGGACGCAGCTCCTCGTCGAGCTGCCGTTCCCGTCGAGCCTCAACGTCGTCAACAGCCTGATCTTTGCCTACCTCGATCAGATCCGTCCGCCCGCGCACACGTTCTTCGTCCTCGACATCAGCGGCTCGATGGACGGCGACCGCCTCAACTCCGTGAAGAAGACGTTCGACAACCTCACCGGCGCCGACCAGACGATCACGGGGCAGTTCGCGAGGCTTCGCGCGCGCGAAGAGATCACGATCATTCCGTTCAATGGCAAGGTGGTCGACGACCGCACGTTCACGATCAACGACGTGAGCGCCAACAGTCCTGACCTGGCTTCGGTGCGCAAGTACGTCGACGGCCTCCAGGCCAACGACGGCACGGCGATCTACGACTCACTGATCCGCGCGTACCGGGACGCAGCCGCGGCCAAGGCGGCGGAGCCGGATCGCTTTTACTCCGTGGTGCTGATGACGGACGGCGAGAACAACACCGGCAACGACGCGAACGGCTTCCAGCGCTTCTACAACTCGCAACCGGACGCAGTCAAGGCGATTCCGACATTCGCGATCATCTTCGGCGAGGCCAGCCCCCAGGACCTCACCAACCTCGCCAACCTCACGGGCGGCCAGTCGTTCGACAGCCGCAACGTGTCGCTGCCGTCCGTGTTCAAGGTGATCCGTGGCTATCAGTGATCCTGGAAGGATCGAGGTAAACCCGGTCCTCCGGTACCTGTACAGCGGCAAGAACATCGTCGGCAGCACGCTGGCCCTGTTCGGCCTGGTGCTGTTCTTCACCGGCGTGATAACGAGCTTTTTCTGGCCGTTCGTGGTGGCCGGGATGTACGGCATCGGCGCGCTGCTCGCGCCCGGCCCGCCCAAGGTCGCCCTGTCGGGAACGTCGTTCGACCCTGACAGCATCCGGCGCAGCCTGCAGCGCCAGCTGAACATCGCCAACGGCAAGCTGTCGCCGGCCCTGCAGGCCAAGCTGCAGGAGATCGCGGACACCATCATGGGCATCCTTCCGCACTACGCCGAGTTTCCGCCCGGATCGCCTGACCTATTCGTGGTCGGCCGGACCGCGACCGACTACCTGCCCTCCGCGCTGCAGGCGTACCTCAGCCTTCCGCGCGCGTACGCCACCCTGCACAAGATGCAGAACGGAAAAACGGCGGACGACGTGCTGGGCGATCAGCTGACGCTGCTGGCGACCAAGATGGACGAGGTCGCCGACGCCGTTCACAAGAAAGACTCCGACGCGCTCCTCGCCAACGGGAGATTCCTCGAGGAGAAGTTCGGGGCCTCACCCCTGGCGCTCCCCAAGGCCAGCTGAGCTCGGCGCGGCCTCCATTGGCCGGATAGTCCGGACTATCCGACGTTGCGGCGAAGGAACAGCCCGGTTGGTCCGGACTATCCGAGGGTGAGGCAGAATGCACGCCGTGGATCTCGGCCTGAGCGGACGTGTGGTCATCGTGACCGGTGGCGCGTCGAACCTCGGCCGGGCCATCACCCTGGGCTTTGCCGGCGAGGGAGCGCGGGTGGTCATCGCCGACGTCGACGACGCCCAGGCGAAGAAGGTCGAAGCGGAGGCGCCGTCTGGCACCATCGTCCATCGCCACACCGACGTGACGGACTGGGAGTCGGTGTCCTCCACAGTGGAGTTTGTGGAGAGCTCGATGGGCGGCGTCGACGTGCTGGTCAACTGCGCGGGCTGGACGATCGACCGCATGTTCATGGAGAAGCCGCGTGCCGAGTGGGAGCGCGAGATCGCGATCGACACCTGGGGTTTCATCAACTGCGTTCGCGCCGTCCTGGACCCGATGACCAGGCGCGGCTACGGTCGCATCGTCTCGATCGGTTCGGAAGCCGGTCGGATCGGTGAGTGGCGCGAGGCGGTGTACAGCGGCACGAAGGCGAGCGTCATCGCGATGTCCAAAGCGATCGCGCGCGAGGTCGGCAAGCACGGAATCACGCTGAACGTTGTTTGCCCCGGGCTCATCCCGGGCTCGCCCGAGACTTCCGGCGAGCAGTCGGTTTGGTCCGCGGAGCAGTCGGCGATTTACACCCCTGAGGTGCGCGAGAAGGCGGCGAAGGCCTATCCGCTACGGCGCCTGGGGACGCCCGAAGACGTCGTCCCCGCCGTCCTGCTGCTCGCATCTGACCGCGCGTCCTACATCACGGGGCAGACGCTGTCGGTCAGCGGCGGCTACACGATGATCTGAGCCAGGACCTCATCGCGGATCTTCCGCCAGCGCTCGACGCGATTCCTACCCGCCAGCGGAAACATGAGGGTGTCCACGCCCGCCGACCAGAGCTCGCGGAGCCGCGCGGCGCACTCATCTTTCGTTCCGACGACAGCAAGCGCGCGCGTCAGCTCGTCCGAAACCGCCGCGCTGTGGCCCGCGCGAGTCGAGAGGTGCTCGCCGTAGTCATATGAGTCGGCGGCGCCCTGGATCTCGGTGCGGAAACGCTCCAGGCTCGGGGGCAGGTCTTTGTAATGGGTGAGCAGTCGGGCCTGCGTCGACGCCCACGACCTGACGTCCTCGACTTCGGGCGCCATCGTGGTCATCAGGGAGATGTCGAAGTCCTCCCGCGCACGTCCGGCGGCCTGCAGGCCCCTTTCGATCCACTGCACCTGGCGCCGCACGATGTCCGGCTGCGCCGGCCCCATCACGATCGCGCCGTCGGCCTTGCGGCCGGCCAGGTCGCACATGCGCTCCTGGCTGACCGCGAGATACACGGGTACGGTCGCGGCCACGTGGGGAAGGCGGTACCGCTTGCCGCCCAGCGCGCCCTCCTTGCCGCCGAATACGGCCTGGAAGAAGTCGATGGCTTCCTCCACCTCGGCAACCTTCTGTGGCTTGAGGCCGAGTCCGTAGAGCGCCGAGTCGCCCGCGCCGAGGCCCAGCGCCACCCTGCCGTGTGACACCTCGGCGAGAGCGGCCAGCGTGTTGGCCGTGATGGTCGGGTGCCTGGTCACCGCGTTGGTGACGCCGGTTCCGAGGTCGAGCCATCTGGTGTTGAGCGCTGCCATCACCAGGCCCGTGTACACGTCCTTCATCGCCAGCTGCGAGTCGATGACCCATACGCGGCCGACGCCTTCGGTCTCCAGCTCGGCGACGAATTTCGCCCAGCTCTCGAAGGATTGCCGCGGGCTGATCCCGACGCTGACGTCGAATTGGGTCAACGCGTCTTGCGGCGTGAGACGGACTGCTTGCGCCGCGCCACCGCCTCGTGCCGTTCGGGGCTCCTGGCTGCATCAACGCGGAGCTGCTGCGCCTGCAGGAGATCCTCGCCCGCGATGCCCCGCCGCGCCAGGAGGTTCAGGCTCGCCTTGGTGCCGTAGACCGCCGGTCGCGGCGATGTCGCCAGCTTTTCCGCGAGCGCCGCGACGCGCTCATCGATCTTCGATGCGGGGACGACCTCGGTGACCAGTCCCCACTCGGCCGCGCGTTTCGCGTCCAGCTCCGGCATCGCGAGCAGGAGGTCCGAGGCCCGGGCGAGGCCGCAGATCTGGACCAGCCGGGCAACGAACTGGAACCGGTACACGACGCCCAGGCTGACCGCCGGCACCGAGAGCCGCAGGTCGTCGGCCGCGACCCGGAGGTCGCAGTTGAGCGCCAGCTCCACGGCCGCGCCGTGGCAGTGGCCCTGCAGTCGCGCGATCACCGGGGCGGGGCAGGCCCGCAGCGCGGACGCAGCCTCGCCGATGAAGAGGTCGGCCTCGAGGTCTTCGGCCGTTCCCGTCAGCCGCGACAGGTCGTAGCCCGATGAGAAGGCGGCGCTACCCGCTCCGCGCAGGACGATCGTCGACGCGCGCTCCGCATCCGCGCGGAGGGCTTCCGCAAGCTCCGTCAGAAGCTCCGGATCCAGGGCGTTGAGGCGTTCGGGTCGGTTGAGCGTCAGGGTCAGGACGTCGTGCGGACCCCATTCGCTCAGCAGTGCCTCACTCATGGGCGAGGAACTCGTTGATCAGGCCGGCCAGCTCACGCGGCTTCTCCACAGGAATCGCGTGGCCCGCACTGGGGATGATCTCCATCCGGCTGCCGGAGATGCCGGCGGCGATGATCTCCGCGGCCCTCGGAGGACAGTGCTGGTCCTTCTCCGACGCGACGATCAGCGTGGGGGTTGAGATCTGGGTCAGCTCAGGGTCGAGCGGCGCCGCGTTGAGAGCGGCCATCGCCGCGCACGCGTTGCCGTAGCCGCGCGGGTCGGCCGTCGACTGCCGCCGGATCAGCAATCCTTCCTCGACCTCGGCCGGCGATTGGGCATAGACATCTGTCGTGTCGCGGTCCAGCGTCGCGCGAAGCTGAGGATCGCCCACGTTGACCATCTCGGCCCGCTGCCGGTACCACTCGGCCGCGGCTTTGCCGACGCGACTCGACGTCGCGACGAGAACGAGCCTGTGTACGTGGTGCGGACTGTCAATCGCCAGGCGCATTGCGATGGTGCCGCCCAGCGAGAAACCGGCGATGTCCGCCCGCTCCAGGCCGATGCAGTCCAACAGGGATGCGAGGTCGCCCCCGAGCTGGCCGAGGGTTCCATCAGGTCGGCCGATGGCCGTCTCCCCGTGTCCGCGCAGGTCGTAGAGGATCACCCGGTGGCGAAGCATGAGGTAGGGGAGGGCATGACGCCACGCGCGATGGTCGTCGGCCAGGCCGTGGATGAGGATGAGGGGCTCGCCGCGCCCGGCCTCGAACCAGGCCACGTCGAGGTCGTTACAGCGCGCGCGCATGCTCACGCAGCGACTTGCGGTTGACCTTGCCCGGCCCGGTCAGCGGCAGCTCATCGACGACGTGGACCGACTCCGGCCATTTGTAGTGGGCGAGGCCGCGCTCGCTCAAAAACCGGTGGAGCTCCTCTTTCTCGGCCCTACCCACGATGAACGCCACGGGTACTTCGCCGAGCTCGGGATCGGGGCGGCCGACGACGCAGACGTCCCTGACGGCGGGGTGCAGGCGCAGCATCGACTCGACCTCATACGGATTGATGTTGGTGCCGCCCCGAATGATGATGTCCTTGACCCGGCCGACGACGTGCAGGTACCCGTCCTCGTCGACGAAACCGAGATCGCCCATGTGCGCCCAGCCGTCGTCCGAATACGGTCCTGTCTCCTCGCCCCAGTAGCGCTGCTGGACGAGGTCGCCTCGCATGCAGATCTCGTCATCCTCGATCTTCCACCTGGCACCGTCGTGTGGGCGGCCGACTGAGGTCCACCGTGCACGCTGCGGATCTGTCGGGCTCGCCACCGCCAGCTGGCCCGCGTCCATCGAACCGTAGAAGCTCGAGATTGGAATCCCGGTGGTCGTCTCCCAGCGCTCGGCGATCTCCGGAGGCAGCGGTGCGCCGGCGACGGCGACCGCGCGTAGGTGGGGAAGCGTGACCTCGTGGTTCAGCATCCGGATCACGTTGGTCGGCACACCGACCATGAGGGTCGCGCGTGATTCGCGGGCGACATCGAGGCAGTGCTCCGCTGTCCAGTGCGCTTCGTGCAGCATGACGAGCGCGGCACCGGTGCGCAGGCCGTACAGGCACATGCCGCCGATGCCCTGGGTCAACGGCGTCATGGGCAGGATCCGGTCGTCTTGCGTGATGCCGAGCCTGCTCGTGAAGCCCTCAAACGTCGCCTGCTTCAGGCGCGCCGAGAGCGAGGCGAGCTTCGGCATGCCGGTCGTGCCCGACGTGAGCGCGATCTCGACGATACGGTCCGGGTCGGCATGTGCCCGCGGCGGGGCCGGCAGGCTGCGCACGTCGTCCGCCGTGACGTCGTCGATGATCAGCGCGGGGCGCGCCCCCTCCCGCACCCAGGCCAGCTCGTGCTCGCCGAGGCCGAGGGGAAGGGGCAGGATCACCGCGCCCAGGTCGGGTATTGCCAGCTCGAGCGCGACGTATTGCCACACGTTGGCCAGTCGCACGCCGACGACGTCGCCGGCCCCCACGCCTCGCTCGGCCAGGAGCTTCTGAAATCGCCGCACGTGGTCGAGCAACGCCGCGAACGTGATCTCCTCGGCGCGTTCCCAGATCGCCGGCGCATCACCCCGATGCGAGGCGTTCCACTCCAGGTAGCTGACCGGCTGATAAGGCGTCATCGCATGGCCAGGCGGTCGGGCGTGAGCGGCAGCGCGACGTCGGTGAGCGACAGCGCGTCGGCGATCGCGTTGGCGATCGCGGCCGTGGCTCCGATCGTGCCGCCTTCGCCGGCGCCCTTCGTTCCCAGCTCGTGGACGGTTGACGGCGTGACGAGGTGCTCGACATCGACGACCGGTGCCTCGCCGATGCTCGGGATCGAGTAGTCGAGGAACGTGCCGGTGCGCAGCTCGCCGTCCGGTCCGTAAACGACTTCCTCCATGACCGCGGCGCCGTAACCCTGGGTGACTCCTCCGACCACCTGACCTTCGACGAGCATTGGGTTGATCAGCACGCCGCAGTCCTCCGCCACGACATAGCGAAGTATCTGCACGGCGCCGATCTCGCGGTCGACCTCGACCAGGCAAGCGTGCGTGGCGTACGGATGCGAGGCCTGCTGCGGGTCGTACGTGACCGACACGTCGAGCTCGCCGTTTTCGGCCGCTAGCTCGCGCAGAAGCGTCGCGGCCCGGAAGACGGCCGTGGCGGCGGTGACCGAGCCGCGGCTCATGAACGTCCCCGTCCCGGGGCCGACCTTCGCCGTGTCGGTCTGCTCGACGACCACTTTGTCTGGCTCGACACCAAAGCCGGCCGCTGCGACCTGCGCCAGCGCCGTCTGAGCGCCCTGGCCGACGGCCGGGCACGACGTCTGGACGTGGACCAGGCCATCCTCGGCGACCCACACGCGGGCGGTGTCGGTGCCGGGGATGTCGAGCATGCCGCGGCCCTTGAACGTCGACGAACCGGCGCCGGTGTACTCGACGTAGGAGGCCAGTCCGATGCCCAGCCGGCGGCCATCAGCCCTGGCGCGATCGCGCTCGCTGCATGCGGCGTCGTAGTCGAAGACGTCGAGCGCCCTTTCGAGGGCTGCCGTGTAGTCACCCGACTCGTACGGGTGATGGGTGACGGCCGTGTAGGGCATCTGGTCGGGCCTGACCAGGTTGCGGCGCCTGACCTCCGCGGGATCGAGCGACAGCCTGGCGGCCACCAGATCCATCAGGCGCTCGTGGACCAACACGGCTGTGACCATGCCCACCCCCCGATACGGCCCCTCGGGCGATTTGTTCGTGGCGATGGCGTAGGTCTCATACGCGTAGTCGCGGATGTCGTAGGGACCGGTGATCAGCCCCGCGGTACCCAGCGGGTCGAGCAGCGGGCCGAAGGGGCGGACGCCGTAAGCACCGATGCTCGACATCACCTTCGCGCGAATGCCCAGGATGCGGCCGTCGCCACGCACGGCGGCGCTGAACTCGACCCGCTGGTCGCGCGCGTGACTCGCCGAGAGCATGTGCTCGGAGCGCGTCTCGGCCCATTTCACCGGCGCCTGGACCTGCCTGGCGATCCACGCCATCAGGATCTCCTCGGGGTAGACCTGCGCCTTGCCCCCGAACGCGCCGCCGACGTCGGTCGCCACGACGCGCACCTCAGCGATGTCGAGGCCGAGGCACTCGGCGATCGCGTCCGCGACGAGGTGGGGCACCTGCGTCGAGGTCCACACCAGGACACCGTTGCCGTCGGGCCGAGCGACCACGCCGCGCGGTTCGATCGGCGCAGGGGCGACGCGCGGATGCGTCACTCGACCGTCGATCACGACATCGGCCCGGGCGAAGGCGCCGGCGGTGTCGCCGTACTCGCGGCCGCGAAAGAAGTAACAGTTGCCCGGCACTCTTTCGTGGACGCGCGGAGCGCCCTCTGCCGTGGCGTCCTCGAACGTGACGACCGCAGGAAGCGGATCGATGTCAACCTCGGCCCGCTCGGCAGCATCCGCCGCCGCATAGCGGTCGTTCGCGACCACCGCGCCGACGAGCTCACCCGCGAAGCGGACGCGGCCGGCGGCCAGGATCGGACGAGGCGGCGAAATCGCGCCCGCCGTGGAAAGGTGCACCTCCAGCGGCAGGCACGATCCGGCGAGGTCGCTTGCGGTAAAGGTCGCGGACGTTCCTTTCAGTAGTCCGCTCGCCACAGGGCTACGCACAAACGCAACGAACAGACACCCATCGGGTTGAAGGTCGTCGGCGAACTGCGCCTCACCGCGCAGCAGGCGGGCGTCCTCGAACCGCCTCAAGCGCTTCCCGAGTGGGCCGGCGTCGACCATCGCGGAACCCAACGTTAAGCCTCATACCTCAAGTGCGGTATTGACACCGCCCGCCGATGGTTGCTACCCATTCACGTATCAATCACCCGCTGGCTGCGGGGGGAGGTGTGTGTATGGTTTCGCGCTCTTTGATGGTGCGCCGGTTACCCGTCGTCGCACTCGCCGTACTCGCCATGCTCGCCGCCGCGATGCTGGGCAGCGCCTCGACCGGCCTGGCATCGGCGTCGGGGAACCACAAGCATTTCTTCTGGGCTCACGGCCAAGCGCCCGCGGTGTCGACCAACGCGCTGGCCAACGACCTGATCTATCACGGAGGCGGTGCGGGACCCGGGGCGATCGGCGTGGAGACCGTCCCGGCCGTCTACATCGTCTACTGGGGCCCCGATTGGGCGGCCGGGTTTAACTCGACCGACGCGAACGGCCAGGTCTTTCCGAGCTCTAGTCTCCAGGCCTACACCAACTCGTTTTTCACCAATGTGGGCGGCAGCCCGTGGGCCGGAGTGACGACCCAGTACTGCAAGGGAGTGCTCATCGGATCGACCAGCTGCGCGGGTGTGACTGGCGCGCAGTTCGTGACCAACCCGACCGGCCAGCTCAAGGGCGTGTGGACTGACCCCTCGCCGGTGCCTGCCGCCATCGTCGCTCTCGGCCTCGCCGAGAATCTGGCGGACGACCCGATCGCCGCCGAGGCGCAGAAGGCGGTGGCTCATTTCGGCTATGACCCGCAGGCCACTTACTTCGTGCTCACGCCGCCGACGACCGTCGCCACCGGCCAGCCGGTGTACTGCGGCTATCACACGCAGACCACGAATCCAGACCTGAGCGGCACGGGGCAGATCCAGTACTCGTTCATCCCCTATCTCAACATGAGCTGGCCCGGAGTCGGCGCGGGCGGCTGCGGGATGAACTTCGTCAACAAAACGAGCAACAGCTTCGGCAATGGCGTCTGGGACGGATACAGCATCGTCACCGGCCACGAGTACGCCGAGGCGATCAGCGACCCTGACAACTTCGTCGGCAACCAGGACGGCTGGAACGACGTCCAGGGATCTGAGAACGGCGACAAGTGCGCCTGGACCAACACCCAGAACATCGCGCTCGCCGGCAACCAGTTCGCGGTTCAGCCGACGTGGAGCAACGAAGCCTTCGACGCCGGTAAGAACGGCTGCGCCGTGACGCGCTAGACACCGTCCGCGTAGGCGGGAGGAATCACACCTCCCGCCTTATTCTTTTCGACCATCTGCGGGCTCGACTCGTTCAACGCTTTGCCGGCCCCGGTCGCGGAGGAGCGACTCTACTCGTGTTTGGCTAATCAAGGCTGGGCTGCCCGGCTGGCCCACGGTAGGCCCTATCGAGATGCCAACCACCTCCTTACGGCGGCAGACCTCACGTCCGGTTTCCTGACCGACGAGGAGTGGCGCCAGGTCCTCGCTGGGCATCCGAGGATCGGAGAGGGCGGCGGTGAGTCGCCCGAGAGGTCGGCCCGCGAGCAGAGCCGCGCCATGCAGGCGTCCCGTGCGACGCTGGAGGCTCTGGCGGAAGAGAATCGGCGGTATGAAGCAACATTCGGCCATGTCTTTCTCATCGCAGCGAGTGGTCGGAGCGGCGACGAGATCCTCTACGAGCTGCGCCGGCGAATGAGGAACGATCCGGTCACCGAGTTGGGCGAAGCGAAACGCGAGCTTCGCAAGATCGTTCAGCTCCGGCTTGGCAAGATGCTGTTCCCTTGAGCATCTCGACCCACGTCCTCGACACGATGCGGGGAACGCCGGCCGCCGGGCTTGCAGTGCGGCTCGAGCGGCGGGAGCCTGATGGAGACTGGAAACAAGTTGGCGACGCGGTGACCGACGCGGACGGCCGGGTGCGCGAGCTGTCCGAGGACGAGCTCGACGCGGGAGAGTACAGGCTCGAGTTCGACACCCGACCGTACTTCGAGCGTTCGGGGCTGAACGCCTTCTATCCATCGATCGTGGTCGTCTTCAGCTTCGAGGGCGGCCACCTCCACGTGCCGCTGATGCTCGCGGCGTACGGCTACTCCACGTACAAGGGCGTGTGAGGGTTATGACGATCGTCCTCGGCGACAACCAGTACGGCAAGGCCGAGACGCACGTCGTGCGCGTCAGCCGCTCGACGCCCAGGCACGAGATCAAGGACGTCACGGTGAGCATCGCGCTGGCCGGCGATTTTCGAGAGACGCACATCACCGGTGACAACAGCAACGTCGTCCCCACCGACACGCAAAAGAACACCGTCTTCGCGTTCGCTCGGGACGGCATCGCCGAGATCGAGGATTTCGGCATCCGCCTGGCCCGACATTTCGTCAGCGAATTCGCGTCTGTTTACCGGGCGCGGGTCCACATCGAAGAGGATCGATGGGAGCGGATTCACGACCACGCGTTCGTGCGCGGCGGCGCGGAGAAGCGCCTTGCTACGGTGACCTGCACCGACGACGGGACGTGGGTGGTCAGCGGTATCGCGAACCTCGTCGTCCTGAAGTCGACGGATTCGGAATTCCACGGTTACATCAAGGACCGTTTCACGACGCTGCCTGAAACCACCGACCGGATCCTGGCCACCTCGTTGACCGCCCGCTGGCGATACGCCGGGACGGACGTCGACTGGAAGGCCTCGTTCGGCGAGGTGCGGCGCCTGCTTCTCGAGGCGTTTGCCTCCCACCACAGCCTCTCCCTTCAGCAGACCCTGTACGCAATGGGCGAAGCCGTGCTGAAGGCGCGCGGCGAGGTTGCGGAGATCCGGATTTCGATGCCGAACAAGCATCACTTCGCCGTCGACCTCTCACCTTTCGGCATGCCCAACGACAACGAGGTGTTCTACGCGGCGGACCGGCCGTACGGGCTGATCGAGGGCGCGATCACGCGCGACGATGCGCCCGAGCCAGGCATGGCCTGGTGATGGAGCTGTTTCAGCCGTCGACCTGGACCGAGGCCCTCGCCGTCAAAGCGGCGCACCCGGAGGCGATGCCGATCGCGGGAGGGACGGATGTCCTGGTGGAGATCAACCTCGACCGTCACCGCCCGGCTGCGATCCTCGACCTGACGAGGGTCCCCGAGCTGACGGAGTGGAGTTCCGTCGGGGATCACGTGCGCGTCGGTGCCGGCGTGACCTACACGCGGATCATCGACGAGCTCGGCGATCGTCTGCCCGGGCTCGCCATGGCCTCACGCACGGTTGGTTCGCCGCAGATCCGCAATCGGGGCACGGTTGGCGGCAATCTTGGAACCGCGTCGCCCGCTGGCGACGCCCACCCGCCACTGCTCGCCTGTGACGGCATCGTCGAGCTTGCGTCGACTGCCGGCACCAGGCGCGTCCCTGTGCGCGAGTTCTTCACTGGCCCGAAGAAAAACGCCATGCGTGGGGACGAGCTGGTCGCCGCGTTCCTCGTCGAGCCCGCTCGCGGCCCGCAGCAGTTCTCCAAGGTTGGAACCCGCAACGCGATGGTCATCGCCGTCTGCTCGTTTGCCCTCGCCCTCGATCTCGACCGACGGCGCGTGGGCACGGGCATCGGGTCGGCCGGGCCGACGCCCCTGCGCGCCGACGAGGCCGAGGCCTTCCTCGCCGGCGAGCTGGACTGGGAGAGCCGCAAGCCGCTGAGCGGTGCAACCGTCCGACGATTCGGCGAGCTGGTCGCGGGCGCGGCGCGGCCCATCGACGACATCCGCGGCACGGCCGCTTACCGACGTCACGCCCTCAACGTGATGGCGCAGCGCTGTCTCGCGTGGGCGTGGCCGGCGTGAGGATCGACTGCACGGTCAACGGAAGGCGGCTCACGGCGGACGGCGTGTGGGAGGGCGAGAGCCTGCTCTACGTCCTGCGCGAGAGGTTTGGCCTCTACGGCTCGAAGAACGCGTGCGAGCAGGGCGAGTGCGGGTCGTGCTCGGTCTACCTGGACGGCAGCCTGGTCTGCGCCTGCCTCGTGCTCGGCGGGCAAGCCAACGGCCGCGAGGTGGTGACGGTCGAAGGACTCGACGGAGATCGGGTCCAGGACGCGTTCGTCGAGGCGGGAGCGGTCCAGTGCGGTTTCTGCACGCCGGGGTTCGTCCTCGCTACGCATGAGCTGCTGAGTCGTGTGCCGCACCCCACCGAAGCCGAGATCCGCGAGGCGCTCGCGGGCAACATCTGCCGCTGCACCGGCTACGCCCGGATCATCGCGGCGGTACAGATGGCCGCCGGATGAGGATCGGCGAAAGCGTCCGCCGGGCGGACGGCGCGCCGAAGGTGCGCGGAGACTTCGAGTATTCGTCGGACCTGCGTGCGCCGGGCATGCTGTGGGGCTCGACGGTGCGCAGCCCACACCCTTACGCGCGGATCGTCTCGATCGACACAGGTGAGGCGAGCGGGATGCCGGGCGTGCGCGCGGTGCTGACCCACGCCGACGTTCCGGGCCAGATGCTCTACGGACTCGAGTTCCAGGACCAGCCGGTGCTGGCTTTCGACGTGGTCCGCTACTGGGGCGAGGCGGTCGCCCTGGTCGCGGCCGAGCATCCCGAGCAGGCGCGCCGGGCTGCGGCAAAGGTCCGCGTGGAGTACGAGGTGCTCCGGCCGATCACCACCGCAGAGGACGCGCTTGCCCCGGCCGCGCCGCCCCTGCATCCTTCCGGCAACCTGCTGCGACACGTGAAGATCCGCCACGGCGATCAGTCGCCGCGGGCGGACGTCGTGGTCAGGGGCGAGTACGAGATCGGCATGCAGGACCAGGCGCCGCTGGGACCCGAGTCGGGCCTCGCGATTCCTGACGGCGAAGGTGGAGTCGACCTGCACATCGCAACGCAGTGGCTCCACGTCGACCAGCAGCAGCTCGCGTCGGTCCTCGGCCTTCCGCGCGAAAAGGTTCGCCTCACCATGGCCGGCATCGGCGGTGCGTTTGGCGCCCGCGAAGATCTCTCGATGCAGGCGCACGCCTGCCTGCTCGCGCTGAAGACGGGTCGGCCGGTCAAGATCTCCTACTCACGGACCGAGTCGTTCGTCGGTCACGTCCACCGTCACCCCGGGCGTCTCACATACGAGCACGGAGCGACGCGCGATGGCAGGCTGGTCTACGTGAAGGCGCGGATCGTGCTCGACGGTGGCGCCTACGCGTCCAGCTCGACCGCGGTGATCGCCAACGCGACCTGCTTCGCCGCCGGTCCTTACCGATGCCCGAACGCGACGATCGACGGCATCGTCGTGTACACGAACAACCCGCCATGTGGCGCCATGCGTGGTTTCGGCTCGGTCCAGAACTGCTACGCCCACGAGGCGCAGATGGACCTGGTCGCGGCCGCTCTGGGCATGGACCCCGTCGAGCTGCGGATGCGCAACGCGATGGAGACCGGAAGCGTGATGATCACCGGCCAGGCCATCGACGGCCCCGTCCCCGTGGCGGAACTGCTGCGTCGAGTGTCCTCCATGCCCCTCCCCACCAGTGGGGAGGGGAAGGGTGGGGAGGTGGAACCTACAGCTCGCCCAGGCGGGGTATCCAACACCACCCACGGCGAGGGTGTGGTGCGAGGCGTCGGCTACGCCGCCGGCTTCAAGAACATCGGCTACTCCGAAGGATTCGACGACTACTCGACCGCGCGGGTCCGCCTGGCCGTGGTCGAGGGTCGCCCCCGCGTCGAGGTGCACACGGCCGCGGCCGAAGTGGGGCAAGGCGTCGTCACGGTGCAGGCCCAGATCGCCGCCACCGAGCTCGGCGTCGACCACGTCGATGTCCTCAACGCCGACACGCGGGTCGGCTCGGCTGGATCTTCCTCCGCCTCCCGCCAGACCTACATCACCGGCGGGGCAGTCAAGGCCGCGTCCGAAGCCGTGCGCGATCGCGTCCTCGAGCTCGCCCGATCGGAGTTGCGGACCTCGACCGACCTGCACCTCGAGAACGACGCTGTCGTCGGCGGCGACGGCAGGGAGATCGTGTCGCTGGCCACCCTGCTGGGCGATGCGGTCATCGAGGAGACTCGTGAGTTTCGCCCGCGACAGACGCATCACCTCGACTCCGAGACCGGCCAGGCCAACGCCCACATGCAGTTCGCCTTCGCGGCGCACCGGGCTGTCGTCGACGTCGACACCGAGCTCGGGCTGGTCAAGGTCGTCGAGCTCGCGACGGCGCAGGACGTGGGCAAGGCGATCAACCCGCTCGCGGTGCAGGGCCAGCTCGAGGGCGGCGCGGCGCAGGGCCTGGGGCTCGCCGTGATGGAGGAGATCCAGGTCAAGGACGGCGTGATCCGCAATGCCTCCTTTACCGACTACCTGCTCCCGACGATCCTCGACATGCCCCCGGTCCGCATGGACGTCCTGGAGCTCGGTGACCCCAACTCGCCGTACGGCCTGAAGGGAGTGGGGGAGCCGCCCACCATCTCCTCGGGGCCGGCGATCGTGGCCGCCATCCGGGCGGCCACCGGTCGCGAGATCAACCGCGTGCCGGTGCGGCCACAAGACATCGCGCTTTGACCCTGCTCCTGCGGGCCGGGCTGCTCTACACCGGCACCACCGAGATCCCCGGCGGCTGGCTGCTCGCGCGCGACGGCTTCGTCCTGGAGGTCGGAACCGGGACGCCTCCGCAGGCGGACGAGGTCATCCACGAACCGAACTGCCTCGCCATGCCGGGCCTGGTCAACGCGCACGACCACATGTACCAGTGGGCGACCCGCGGTTACGCGCCGGACGGGACCCTGTTCGAGTGGCTGCGCGCGCTCTACCCGGTCTGGGCGCAGATCGACGCCGAGGTCGTGCGCGTGGCGGCGCGGGCCGCCATGGCGCGCCTGCTCCTCACCGGCTGCACGCTCTCGGCGGACCACCACTACGTCTTCCCGCATGCGCGGCCCGGCATCTTCCAGGCCCTCGTCGAAGCCGCGCGCGAGCTAGGGCTGCGGTTCCATCCGTCCCGCGGCTCGATGTCGCTGGGCGAGTCCAGTGGGGGACTCCCGCCGGACAGCGTGGTCGAGAAGGAGGACGCGATCCTCGCTCACACCGAGGCGATGATCGCCCGCTTCCACGATCCCAAACCGGGCTCCATGTGCCGCGTGGTCGTCGCGCCGTGCTCGCCGTTCTCGGTCACGCAGGAGCTGATGCGCGATTCGGCGGCGCTCGCCCGCAAGCATGGCGTGCGTCTCCACACGCACGTCGCCGAGACGCTCGACGAGGAGCGCTTCTGCGTCGATACGTTCGAGCTGCGCCCGTTCGAGCTGATGGAGGAGCTCGGGTGGACCGGCGACGACGTCTGGTATGCGCACGGCATTCACCTCGGCGACGCCGAGATCGAGCGCGTCGCCCAGACTCGGACCGGCATCGCGCACTGCCCCTCCAGCAACATGCGGCTCGGCGCCGGATTGTGCCGCGTCGAGGATCTGGTCAACGCGGGAGCCCGCGTCGGGCTTGGCGTCGACGGTGCGGCCAGCAACGAGGACGCGAACCTCGCCATGGAGGCCCACCAGGCGATGCTGCTCGCGCGCATGCGCGCGATATCTCCCAAGGCGCTCGACGCGCGAGGGGCCTTGCGCCTCGCCACCCAGGGCGGAGCGGAGTGCCTCGGTCGCGACGACTGCGGCGTCCTCGAGCCGGGTAAGTGCGCCGACGTGGCGTGCTTCCGGGTCGACGACCTCGCCCACGCGGGCATCAAGGATCTGGTCGCTGCGATGGCGCTGGCCCCACCGGCTCGCGCCCAAACGGTGGTCGTCAACGGCCGCGTCGTAGTTCGCGACGGCCGTTTGCTGACGGCGGACGAGGAGCAGATCGCGCGCGAGATCGCTGCTACGAGCGCACGCCTGGCCGGATGAACCGTCTTCCCCGCTTGCGGGGAAGCACCCGCCGAAGGCGGGGGATGGGGCGGCAACGCGTCCTCAGACGCCCCTCCGGCGCTGCGCGCCACCTCCCCATGAATGGGGAGGAGTTCGCTGCTACGAGCGCACGCCTGGCCGGATGAACCGTCTTCCCCGCTTGCGGGGAAGTACCCGCCGAAGGCGGGGGATGGGGCGGCAACGCATCCTCAGACGCCCCTCCGGCGCTGCGCGCCACCTCCCCATGAATGCGGAGGAGTTCGCGGCTACGAGCGCACGCCTGGCCGGATGAACCTCCCGACCCCCGGCTTGAAGCCGCGGGCGATCGTGTTGACGGATAAGCCTCTGACTTTCTGGCCCTCATGGGCGCTGAACTGGTTCTTGTAGAACAGGGTCTCCCGCCGGACGACGTCTTCTTTTTGCAGGTCGACCAGCCACAGGTCGTCGTCGAAACCGGGCGCGATATCGCCCTTGCCGGTCAGACCGAATCGGCGCGCGATGTTGGTGGCGGTGACGGCCGCGACCTGGGGCAGGCTCAGCCGATCCGCCGCCAGCACGAGCCGCCGCGTCGACTGGCAGCCCGAGATGCCGCCCCAGATCTGCCGGAAGTCGTCGCCCTGCTTGAGCGCGAGCGTGCTCGGCGAGTGATCCGAGACGATCATGGGCATCCGCCACAGCGCGTCGCGGTCCGCAGCCGTGCGAAAGGGGGGCGCGCATTTGGCGAAGCCTCCGATGCGCTCGAGGTCTTCTTCGCCGTACAGGAGATAGTGCGGGCAGGTCTCGCCGCTGACGTCCACGCCTTGCTTCTGGGCCGCCTCGATCAGCTCAGTTCCTCGCGCCGTGCTCACGTGCACGACGTGCAGCCGGCACCCGGTCTCACGAGCGATGGCGATTGCCTGCTCGATCGCGGAGACCTCCGCCTCCGGCGGGCGCGAGTCGAGAAAGTCACGCGCCGTCGGTCCCGAAGGTTCACGCAGCATCGCCGGATCCTCCGCATGAAGGAGCAGGATCGAGTCGAGCTCGGCGATCCGCTTCATGCCTTCGCGCAGCGTCCCTTCGTCGCAGGCCGGGAACTCGTCGATGCCGCTGGGGCACATGAAAGCCTTGAAGCCCATCGCTCCCTTCTCCACGAGGCCTTCAAGCTCACCGAGATTGCCCGGCACGAGTCCGGCCCACAGCCCGTAGTGGAGCCAGGACCGGCTCCGCATTGCCTCGAGTTTGAGGTCGAACGCCTCGACGGTGGTTGTGACAGGCCGGTTGTTGAGGGGCATGTCGATGAAGGTCGTGTAGCCGCCCGCCGCAAGCGCGGTAGATCCGTGCGCGATGTCCTCCCACTCCGTCCGGCCGGGCTCGTTGAAGTGGACATGCGAATCGACGCCGCCGGGAAAGATGTGCAGCCCGGTGGCGTCGATGTCCCGTGCGTCGTCCGACACGTTCGGGCCAACCCCGGTGATCACACCGTCCTTGCTTGCCACGTCGGCGCGTTCCATGCCGTGTGCGGTCACCACGGTGCCCCCGCGAATCGTCACCGTGCGGCCATCAGCTCGAGGAAGCGGGCCAGGACGTCGATGGCGACCCCGACGTCCTCCGCCTTGACCGACTCGGCGGGGTTGTGGCTGACACCGCCCTTGCACCGGACGAACAGCATCCCGACCTCCGTGAGCGATGACATCACAACGGCGTCGTGGCCGGCGCCGCTCGTCAGCTGGAGCGCAAACTCGCCGACCGCCTCGGACAACAGCGAGACCAGGAGCGGCGAGCAAGGGACCGCGGCGTTCTCGCTGAGCGGCCGCACCTCCACGCCGATGTCGCGGCCCTGGGCCAGCGTGTGGGCGTGGGCGAGGATGCGCTGGCAGGCCTCGATCCGGGCGGCGTCGTCCGGGTGGCGGACGTCGAGGCTCAGCTCGACAAGGCCGGGGATCACGTTGGCCGCGCCCCCGACCACGTCGAGCTGTCCGACCGTCGCGACGAGGCCTGGCTGGTTCCTGGCCTCAAGCTCGACTGCGATCACAAACATCGCGGCGACGACGAGGGCGTCCCGCCGCTGATCCATCGGAACGGTGCCCGCGTGGCCGGCCTGGCCCGTGAATCCGATCCGGAAGCGATTCTGGCCCGCGATGGTGGAAACGACGCCGACCGGGAGGCCTCGTGCCTCGAGGACCGGGCCCTGCTCGATGTGGACCTCGCAGTAGCCCAGCAGCCCTTCGCGCGGCAAGGCATCGTCTGCGATTCGCTCGGGGTCTCCGCCGAAGTAGCGGATCGCGTCCGCCATCGCGATGCCGGCCGCGTCTCGATGTCCGAGGTCGCCCTCACCCAGCCGGCCGGCGAGGGCGCGGCTCCCCAGGTAGGTCGAGCCGTATCGCAGGCCCTCCTCGTCCGCGAACGCGATGACCTCGATCCCAAACGGCAGCCGCCGTCCAGCGTCGTGGAGGCGCTGGACCGCCGCGATCGCCACCATCACTCCAAGGGGACCGTCGTACCTTCCCGCGTCGCGGACCGAGTCGAGGTGTGAGCCGACGACCAGCGTTGAGCTGCCCGTCCCCTCGTAGCGGCCGCGCAGGTTGCCGATGTTGTCCCGCCGCACTGTCATCCCCGCGCCTCGCATCCACTCCTGCACGTGCAGGTGGGCGCGCCGCATGGCCTCGGAGGCGAAGGGCCGCGTGATGCGGCCCGGCTCGTCGGTGCAGGTGGCGAGGTCATCGCACCGATCCATGACGACCTGGGCGCTGCTCACTCTGCCGTGAACGAGATCTCCTGCGCGCCCTTCCAGAGCACGAGCTCTCCGAGCTCCTTCAGTCGCTCGTTGCCTTCGAAGATCGTCGCGAAATGATTGCCCGCGAGCTGTCCCATCCTGCTCGCGAAGAGCGTGGCACCGTACGGGAAGAGAATCTCGGTCTCGCTGATGCCGCCCGGGTAGAGCAGCAGGTGGCCTGGCGCTGGATGGCTGGTGTGGTTCTCGTAGCCGACGTCGAGGTCAAGCTCGCCGAACGGGATCCACGCCGCCTCGCCGCTCCAGCGCGCCTGGATGATCCTGGTCTGCAGCGGGAGCATGGATTGGAACTTGGCGCAGGACCGCGGCGCCAGCTGGGTCTCGAGGCGCGCCCGAAAGCGCAGCCCCGAGACCTTTATGTCGATGTTTATGCGCGGGATCCCGCGGCCGAGGTCGTCGTCTGCTTCCGCGTCGCCATCGCGAACGCGTAGTACAGGACTGCCGTCACGACAAAGCCGACGATGAACGTTATGTCGCCGAACTGCGGGTTACCCTTCGGAATCGGACCCGTGTAGATCAGGTTGTTCGAGAACAGCCCGATTGAGACAACCAGGCCGATGCCCATGGCCAGGGCCCCCTGCCAGCGTTGGTGGCGGGTGTCGTAGAAGACCGATTCATCGCCGTAGTCGCCCTTGTGTAGCCAGTAATCGACAAACACGACGGCCAGCCAGGGCGCGATCCAGTAGCTGATGAGAAGCAGGAAGTTGGTGTAGTTCTCCTGGTAGTTGTGGGCCTCGAGGTAGAGGCCGCCGAAGTAGCCGATCACCCCAGCTACGACCGCGATGGCAGCGCGGCGCTGCCGGAGCGTAAGGCCCATTTCGCGGATGCCCAGCGCGACGAGCGACATCGTGCCGCTGTAGATGTTGATTGCATTAGCGGCAACCGCCCCGATCGCGATGCATAGCAAAGTGAGGTAGTAGATGAGACCCGGCATCGCCTGCTGAAGCTGTGCGGTGGGGATGTCGGTCGGGCCCCACTTGGTCCCAGCGACAGTCACGAGCACGGCGCCGGCGAACTCGAGGATGACGCAGGAGATGAACACGCCAAGGCCCGCCCAGACGCCGACCATTCTGCGGTCGGTTGTAGGCGGCAGGTAACGGGTGTAGTCGGCGGCGTAAGGGTTCCATCCGGCCGCGTAGCCGAAGGCGGCTGTGAACGCGAGCAGCCAGCTGCCGACATGGGTGGTCGTTGTAGCGGCGAAGCCGTAGCTGCCGTGGACGAAGATGAAGATGCAAGCCAGGCCGAAGACGACGCCCAACAGGGGCAGCGCCCACCGTTCGAAGAAGTGGATCAGGTTGTGGCCTAGGGTCGCGATGATGACCTGGGCGACCACGATGACCAGGAAGGTCAGCCAGAACGGAAGGCTCAGGGACGGAAACAGTGCCTGTAGAGCAAATGAACCGCTAACGCTGTTGACGATGAACCAGCCGAACGCGCCGGTGACCGTGTTGAGGCCTGCCGGGAGGATGTTGCCAAGGAAGCCGAACGCCCCGCGGCTTTCCACCATCATAGGCACGCCGAACTTCGGTCCCCATGACGACAGCACGCCCTGGGTCAGTGATCCAAGCGCGCTGCCGATAACGATCGCCGCTAATGCCTCCCAAAGGTTGAGCCCGAAGAACAGGACGCAAATGACGCCCACGAAGACGGTGGCGAACTCGAGGTTCGGCGACAGCCACGTCCAGAAGAGATCGATGGGCTTGCCATGTCGCTCGGAGTGGGAGATGAACTCGACGCCACCGGGCTCTACGGTGGCAACCCGTTCGCCGTACTCCCCCTCCCGAACAGGTACGTGTTTTTCGACTTCTTCGATGGACTGCATAGGCGCTTCCCCCTACAAAAAACGCCGGCCCGAAAGTACGAGCGAAGTTTAAGGTCAAGTTACGATTCGGGCCAGTGCTGGATTTGCTGCTGAAGGGCGCCCGACTGCCGGGCGAGCTGGAGACCAGGGACATCGGCATCAAGGATGGGATGATCAGCGAGCCGGAGCCGGAGGCCCGCCAGACCATCGAGCTCGCCGGGGCGCTGGTCACGCCGGCCCTTGTCGAGCCCCACATCCACCTCGACGCCGTCCTGACCGTCGGCGAGCCCCACCACAACCAGTCGGGCTCGCTGTTCGAGGGCATCGCCATCTGGGGCGAGCGGGTGAAGAGCCTGACCGTCGACGACGTCAAGCAGCGGGTGCGGACGGTGCTGCGCTGGCAGCTGGCCAACGGTGTCCAGTTCGTCCGCAGCCATGTCGACGTGTGCGACCCCGACCTGCGAGCGGTGCGCGCCCTGATCGAGCTCCGCGAGGAGATCGGCGACCAGATGACCTTGCAGCTGGTCGCCTTCCCGCAGCAGGGGATCATGTCCTTCGAAGGCGGCGAGGACCTCATGCGGCGGGCGGTCGACCTGGGGGTCGACGTGGTCGGCGCGATTCCGCACTTCGAGCTGACACGCGAGTACGGCGAGCAGTCGATCAAGTTCGCGTTTGCGCTGGCCGACAACAAGGGCCTCCGGGTCGACGTCCACTGCGACGAGACCGACGACGATCAATCCCGCTTCGTCGAGGTGATGGCCGCCGAGACGATTCGCCTCGGCATGGGCGGCCGCGTCACCGCCAGCCACACGACGGCGATGCACTCCTACAACAACGCGTACGCGTACCGGCTCATCAACAACCTGAAGCGCGCGCAGATGCACATGGTCACCAACCCGCTCGACAACTCGACGCTGCAGGGTCGCTTCGACAGCTACCCGATCCGGCGCGGGCATACGCGCGTGAAGGAGCTGCTCGCGGCGGGGATCAACGTCTGCATCGGCCATGACTCGGTGATGGACCCGTGGTACCCGCTGGGCTACGCCGACCCCCTGCAGGCTGCATTCGTCCTGGCCCACTACGGCCAGATGTCGGGTCACGGCGAGCTGCGCACGCTCATGGACATGATCACCTGGAATCCGGCCAGCGCGCTCGGCCTCGAGAAGTACGGACTCCTGCCAGGCTGCCGTGCAGACCTCTGCGCATTCGCCGCGCCCAGCGAGATGGACGCGATCCGGCTCATCGCCCCGCGCAAGCTCGTCCTGCGCGGTGGGAAGGTCGTCGCCCGGACGGAGCCGGGGCACACGACCGTGATGTGGGACGACCGCGAGGAGCTGGTCGATTTCCTCAAGCCGGCGCCGCGCCCCGACCTGGCCAACTGACGACCCCGTGACTCCGCAGCCCGCGGATCGGGCCTTCCAGCTCGCCATCGGCTATCGCTCGGCCCAGGCGGTGCACGTCGCCGTGGAGCTCGGACTGCCGGACCTGCTGGCGGAGGGCCCGAGGTCGGTCGAGGAGCTGAGCGCCGCGACGGCGGTGGATCGGGACAGGCTGCGGCGGCTGCTCCGGGCCCTGGCCGCGCTCGGCGTTGCCGATGAGGGCGACGATGGCCGCTACGCCAACACTGAGGTCGGCCACCTGTTCCGCGAGGGTGTCCCGGGATCTCGCCGGGCGATGGTCCGGATGCTGATGCCGCACAGCTATCGCGCCTGGGAGCATCTGCTCGAGACGGTGCGCAGCGGCGCCACAGGACAATCGCTGGCCTACGGCCGGACGCTGTGGGAGCAGATCGCCGCCGACCCCGAGTTCAGGGTGCGGTTCAACGATGCGATGTCGGCCAACAGCGAAGGCGTCGCCCAGTTCGTCGCGGCGTCGGGACACTTTGCGCACGCGTCCGTCGTGGTCGATGTGGGTGGAGGAGAAGGCTCGATGGTCGCCGGGGTGCTGCTGGCGCACGCCAACCTGCGCGGCGTCGTCTACGACCTCGCGGCGGGCCTGGCCCAGACGTCCGAGTATCTGGCCTCGCGCCACGTCATCGATCGATGCGAGATCGTCGAGGGAAACTTCTTCGAGTCGGTGCCCGCCGGTGACGTGTACCTGCTGAAGGACATCCTTCACGACTGGGACGACGAGCGCGCGGGTCGAATCCTCGGTGTGATCCGCCGAGCCATGAACCCCGGGGCGCGCGTGATGGTCGTGGAGCGTGTTCTCCCCTCACACATCACCGAGAACGCCGTCCACCTGAACGCCGCGATGGCCGACCTGCACATGATGGTGCTGCTCAGCGGGAGAGAGAGGACGGTCGAAGAGATTGCGGCCCTGTTTGCGACCGCGGGCCTCGCGCTCGATCGGTTCACGCCGGGTTCGATCTACCACCTGGTGGAGGCAGTCGCTAGCTGAGGGCGTATATCCCCGGCAGCTCCCGATAAAGGCCGGCGTAGTCCAGCCCGTACCCGATCACGAACCGGTCGGGGATGACGAACCCGGTGAAGTCGATCCGCACCGGGATCTCGCGCCGCGCCGGACGGTCCAGGAGCGCCGCCACCCGCAGGGACGCGGGCTTCATCTTCCGGAACCGGCGCAGGATCGTCTCGATCGTGCGGCCCGAGTCGACGATGTCTTCGACGAGCAGCACGTGGCGACCGGCCAGCGCTCCCTCGACCATGTGCGCGATCTTCACCCGCCCGGTGCTCTTGGTGCCGGCGCCGTAGCTGGCCGCGCGCACGAACTCGAGCTCGGCAGGGATCGAAAGGCTGCGCAGCAGGTCGGCGGCGAAGACGGTCGCGCCCTTGAGGATCGCGACCAGGACGAGGGGCGTCTCGATGTCGGCGTAGACCTCGGAGATCTCGCGACCAAGCTGCCGCACGCGCTTGGAGATGCGCTCGGACGAGATCATGGCCCGGCCCGGCGCACGTCGTGATCCGCGCGCCGGCCGAGTGGGCGGTCGCGCCGAGACCACACCCTCGCTCATGCACAGGAGAGTCTATGTTGGCGAGATGCGGAAGATCTATCGCGGGCGTGACATAGAGGTCAGCTTCGACCTCGACGTCTGCATCCACGTCGGCGAGTGTTTGCGCGGCGACCCGAAGGTCTTCCAGCTCCGGCGGCGGCCGTGGGTGCTGCCCGACGAAGGCGGCTCCGATGTGATCGCGAGGGTCGTCGAGATGTGCCCGAGCGGCGCGCTCCAGTACCGGCGGCTCGATGGCAAGCCGCAGGAGAGCCACGCCGGGCGCACGACCGTCACGCCGATGCGGGACGGACCCCTGCTTGTGGTGGGCGAAATCCAGGTCGCGCGCGACGACGGCACGGTCGAAACGCTCCCCCGGGCAACGCTTTGTCGATGCGGTGAGTCCGAGCACAAGCCCTTCTGCGACAACCGCCATCTCACGACAGGCTTTCGGGCGCCGGGGATCAAATTCAAGATCCACCTCAGCCCGGTGCGCCTCGAGCTCGACCGCCCGATGGTCAAGGCCGACGATCCGCGCGCATCGTCCTGACGTGGCATTGTTTGCCGGTGGCGAAGCGGCGCGCTGCGACGGGTGAGGATCTCGACTCGCTCCGGCAGGAGCTGAGAGCCGGGACTCTTGCCGTAGAGCTGCTGAAGCCTGGCCGTGGAGTGGTACTCCGGGCCGGAGATCGCAGCCTCACCCGCGACGAGCTGAGGGCTCAGGCCGGACAGGTCGCCGGAGGTCTTCGCCGCCTCGGTGTCAGCACCGGCGACCGGGTCGCGATCTATGCCGCCAACTCGCTCGAGTGGGTGATCGCCTACCTGGGCGTCCAGCGCGCCGGCGCCTGTGCGGTGATGATGAATCCCGACTACCACTCGGCCGAGGCGGAGCACATCCTTCACGACTCGGAGCCGTCGGTCGTCATCGCCGATGCGGAGCGCTCGGAGATCGTCCGCAAGCTGGGCATCCGAGTCGTGCCCCTGGAAGACCTCCCGAACGCCGATCCGCCGCCGATCCCGCCGCTCACGTCCGAGAGCCGCGCCGCCATCCTGTACACGTCGGGCACGACCGGCCGGCCGAAGGGGGCGGTGCTCGACCACGGCAACTTCCTCGCGCAGGGTCGCGGCGCGCTCGAGGTCTGGCGCTGGACCGCGGGTGACGTGCTTGTCCACGCCCTGCCCCTCTTCCACCTGCACGGGTTGGGCATGGGACTGCACGGCACGCTGCTGAGCGGCGGCTCAGCGACCTTGATCTCGTTCAGTCCCGAGAACGTGGTGCGCGAGCTGACGCATGGAGGAACCATGTTCTTCGGCGTCCCTTCGATGTACCAGCGCCTCTGCGAGTGGCTCGAGGAGAACCCGACGGACCTTTCCCACGTCCGAGTGTTCGTGTGCGGGTCGGCACCACTTCCACCCGCGCTGTTCGAGCGCTGCGGCCGCCTGCTCGGCCAGGCGCCGGTGGAGCGTTACGGCATCACCGAAGGGGGCATCGTGGTGACCAATCCGTACGACGGCCCTCGTCAGCCGGGCCGTGTCGGCTATCCCTTTCCTGGCGTCGAGGTCAAGCTCGGCGAGCTCGACGAGGTGCTTCTCAGGGGCGGCCAGGTCTTCAGCGGCTACTGGCGCAACCCGCAGGCGACGCGCGAGGCGTTCACCTCCGACGGTTTCCTCCGCACTGGCGACGTGGGCGAGATCGGCGAGGACGGCACGCTCGCGATCCGCGGCCGGATCAAGGAGCTGATCATCACCGGTGGGTTCAACGTGTACCCGCGCGAGGTCGAGCTTGTCCTCGAGGCCCATCCCGCGGTCCACGAGGTGGCGGTCGCCGGCGTACCCAGCGACAGGTGGGGAGAGGAGGTGACGGCGTTCGTCGTGCTGTCCGGCTCAGCGCCTTTCGTCGAGGCCGAGCTCATCGCGTTCGCGCACGAGCGTCTTGCGTCCTACAAGTGTCCGAAGCGGGTGGTCACCGTGCAGGCGCTGCCGCGCAACGCGATGGGCAAGGTGCAGCGCTCGGCCCTGACCTCGTCGCCCGCGTCGTGAGGTTCCTCGACCTCACGCAGGACTTCTCGCTGCACACGCCGGCCTTCGCGGGCTACCCGGGGCCGGCGATCCGCTGGATCAAGCGCCTTGCGTTTGAGAAGGCGGGCGGCCAGGAGATCACGATGACGCTGCACGTCAGCACGCACTTGGACGCGCCGGCGCACTTCTTGAGCGGCGGCAAGTTCATCGGTGACCTGCCGCTCGATTTCCTGATCGGCCCGGCGTGCGTGGTGGACCTGCAGCGCTACGGCATCGGCGACTACGACATTTACGAGCCCGAGCACTTCGAGCGGTGGGAGAAGGACACCGGGATAAAGATCGACGGCAAGGACATCCTGATCATCCGCACCGGCTACCACCGTTACTACCCCGAGAACTGGACCGATCGGTCGCGAGTCGACGAGACTCGCTACTTCATCCGGCATCCGGGTCCGTCGCGTCGCTTCGCCGAGTGGGTGCTCGACCGCCACGTGCGCTGGATCGCGGTCGACGCGGGAAGCGCAGACCATCCGATGAACACCGTCATCCGCCGCATCCGCGCCGACGAGGCGGAGGAGGCGGAGAAAAAGCTCGGCCGCAGCCTCGACGAGATCTTTCCGAAGGCGGACTACCAGATCATGCACACGCTGCTGTTTCCGCACGACGTGATCCACATCGAGAACCTCGGCGGCCGGCTCGACGAGGTCCTTGACCGCAAGATCCTCTTTGGTTGCTTCCCCTGGCGCTTCCAGGGCGGCGAGGCGGCGCTGTGTCGCGCCGTCGCAATGCTCGAGTAGTTGAAGCCGCCGCCGTTCGAGTACCGCGCGCCTACGACCGTCGCCGAGGCCTGCTCGATGCTGGCGTCGCTGGAGGATGCCAAGGTTCTCGCGGGCGGCCAGTCACTCATCCCCCTCCTCAACTTCCGGCTCGCCCGGCCGCAGAACCTCATCGACGTCAACCGCGTCGCGGGCCTCGACCACATCTACGAGCGCGACGGCGGCGTGGCGATCCAGGCGCTGGCGCGGCAGTCGGCGGTCGAGGATTCGTCGCTGGTCGAACGCGTCTGCCCATTGCTCTCCGCCGCGGTGGGCCTCGTCGCGCACCGCGTGATTCGCAACCGAGGCACTGTCTGCGGCAGCCTGGCCCACGCCGACCCTGCTTCGGAGCTGCCGGCCGTCCTTCTCGCGCTCGCCGGCAACGTGGTCGTCCGGTCCTCGCGCGGCGAGCGAACGATCCCCGCGGACAAGCTTTTCGCGGGGGTGTTCGAGACGACGCTCACACCGGGCGAGCTGATGGTGGAGGCGTGGTTCCCGGCGATCCGAGACCAGCACGGGATCTTCGAGGAGTCGCGCCGGCACGGCGACTTTGCCCTCGCGGGCGTGGTGCGGGCGGGTCAGCGGCTTGCCCTGTTCGGGGTAGCGCCGACGCCGGTCCTCGCAGATCCAGGCGACCCGACGAAGGGGTTGGAGCCGAGCG
>DATIOJ010000131.1:0-66158 GCA_035473355.1 Candidatus Limnocylindrales bacterium | reverse complement strand
AAGGTCAGCGGCTGTTCTACGGTCTGTTCCTGCCCATCGGGGTGCTGGCGAACCTGGCTTTGGGGGTCGTGATCCTCGCCGGCCGGAACCCGGCGACCTGGTCGGACTGGCTGGAGATCGCAACCGGCGCGCTTTGCTGCGTGATCGCGGGGTGGCTCGCCGCCGCCGCGTGGTCGAAGTTCTACTGGTATCGCAGCATGTCGCGGCAGGTCCAGACGTGGGGGCGCATCGCAGACGCGTTCTTTGCCTGGGTCGAGGAGGCGCCGCTGCCGGCGGAGTCGCTGCACAGCTTGAAGTCGTCGCTCGAGGAGGCGGTCCCCAGCTCGGAGACCCGTTAGTAACCCGGGAACCCCCGGAGCCTCCTACGCGTTGACACTTCTTGATGGGTGTGTGGCCGCGCCGCTATGTGCGTGCGCTTACTTTCGGGCAGGTGTATTCTTGCGGCCCAACATCCCGAGGTAGGGACTCGCGATGAATGGGAGGGGCAGCACCTGATCCGGCTCGGAATCATCGACGACCATCCAGTGTTTCGCCTCGGACTGATTCGGATCTTCGAGCGCGAAACCGACCTCTCCGTGCTCTGGGAGCTCTCCGACCTGACCGAGCTTTTCACCATGCTGGCCAGCTACCCCGTCGACGTCGTGCTGATGGACCTCAGCCTGGGTCAGGACCAGGACGCCATCGGCGCGATTCGGGATATCCGCGACAAGCACGAGCTGGTGAAAGTCATCGTCATCTCGGCGTCGCTGGACTACGAGGCGGCGAACGCGGCGCGGTCCGCCGGGGCGAGCGGCTACCTCCCGAAGGACCTGTCCATCGCCGACATGGTGGCTACGATTCGGGGCCTTGCCTCGCCGAACTTCGGCCGGGCCAGCTTCCGCGACCTCCTCGAGGCCCGGGCCCGGACCAACGGCAACGCGGCCTGGCACAACGCCCTGAGCCGGCGTGAGCTGCAGGTGCTCGCAGAGCTCCGCCGCGGCCGCTCCAACAAGGAGATCGCCGCCCAGCTTGGCGTTTCGATCACCACGGTCAACAAGCACGTGCAGCAGGTTTTGAAGAAGCTGCAGGTGCGGACCCGCTCGCAAGCGGTGGCGATGGTGACGGCGGAGCCGTGGACCAAGGTCGCCGACCGCGGCCGTCGTGCGTAAAGGTCAAACAAAAGTAAACGTTTAAGAAATGGTCATTTCAGACCATTGACCCGGCTGCCCGTGGGTCGTTAGCCTCATGCAACAGTTGGAGCCCAGGGCAATAGAGGGAGTTTGGCCCTGGTGAACGCGGACTGTCCCGCTTGCAGTCCGCAAGAGTGGGTGTGTTCGGTTCGTGTCTTAGGGAGGAGCAAAGGGGTTGGCATTGCCGCTTGCCGTCGCGGATCCTCTGTCCCATGCAGAGGAGGGGCAGGCGGGGGTGGAGGAGGAGGTCCGGCGCCTCGTGGCGCGGGAGCTCCACGACCGCGTCGCGCAGACCCTCACGGGCATGCTCGTCGAGGTCGAAAACTTCAAGTCCGAGCAGGTTGGCTGGCAGGACGTCGTCCACCAGCTCGACCTGATCCAGGGCTCCACGCGGCAGGTGCTGGCGAGCATCCGCCAGCTTCTGCATGACCTCCGGGGCGAGGACGCGCTGGGCGGCAGCTTCGTCGACGAGGTCAAGGCGTCCATCGCCCGCTTCCACGACAAGACCGGCATCCAGGCCAGGTTCGAGGTTCGGGACGGCTGGCCACAAGTACTCAACAGCGCCGCCTCCCTCAACCTCTTCCGGATCATCGAAGAGGCGCTCGCGAACGTCCGGATGCACAGCGGCGCCCACAACGTCGACATCGTTCTCGACCAGCGCTCGGAGAGTGAGCTCGGGCTGACCGTCGTCGACGACGGGAGGGGCGTCGACATGGATCCGTCCCGCCCGGCTGGGCTGGGCACGATCGGCATGCGCGAACGCGCCATGTTCCTGGGCGGGCAGCTCAAGATCGAAAGCGACTCGGGTGGGGGAACCGCGGTTCGCGCGGTCTTCCCCACGGCATTGCTCGCGGCCGCGCCGGCACCGCTTTCTCAAACCATTCCAATCTCGAAGGGGAAACGAAGATGAACGTTGTAGCCAAGGCCGCGCGCGTGCTCGTGGTCGATGACCAGACGCTATTTCGAACCGGCCTGACAAGCCTCCTGGGCGAGGACGAGAGGGTCGAGGTAGTCGGCCAGGCAGTGGACGGCGGGGACGCCGTCAAGCAGGCCACGCGGCTCAAGCCGGACGTGGTCCTCATGGACATCAAGATGCCGAACGTCGACGGCATCGAGGCGACGCGCCAGATCGTCGAGGCCGTGCCCGGCATCAAGGTGCTGATCCTGACCACGTTCGAGACCGACAGCCAGGTCATCCAGGCCTTGAAGGCCGGAGCCAGCGGCTACGTCCTGAAGGACTCTTCTGCCGCCGCGATCGTGAGCAGCATCGTCGCCGTCATGTCGGGCGAGCGGGTCATGGCGAGCGCCGTCGCCAACCGGGTCCTGGAGATGCTGACCGGGACGGCGACCCCGAAGGAGTTCTACGACGGGCTCACCAACCGAGAGATCGAGATCCTCAAGCTGCTCGCGAACGGCATGGCGAACAAGCAGATCGCCTACCGTCTGAAGATCAGCGAGAAGACCGTCCGCAACCACGTCAGCAACATGTACGAGAAGCTCGGGATCTACGACCGCTCGCAGGCGGTGCTGTACGCGGTCAAGAAGGGGCTCGTCGAGGTCTAGGCCGGCTCCTCCGTCAGACCAGGAAGCGGCCGTTCTCCATCAGGCGTTGACCGTCGACTGAGATCGTGGCGTGCGACGCCAGCGCGTCGACGTGCGACGGGCACTGCCAATCGGCTCCCGTCTCCCAGCCGGCCGGGTCGCCGAACGCGATGTGGACCCCGGGGAACTTCTCGTCCTGGAGGAAGTTGCCCACGATCCGGGTGAGCCCCACGTTGGTCCCGATCGCGAACTCGCCGACCCGGCTCGAGTTCGGGTGCTGGCCCGTGTAGTCGCGAAAGTCCGACGCCAGGTTCGAATCGGGGGTCTCGACCGAGACCAGGCGGCCGCCTTTGAGCACGAGACGCACCGGCGGATTGATCAAGCCGTACCTCTCGGTGAACCAGTCGCCGAGCTCCTCCGCCGCGAGCACGCCGTCGACCGAAAGCGGCGACGTAAACGTCTCCCCTTCGGGCAGGTTGCCCCACCGTCCCTGCTCCCAGTAGCGGCCGTCGCAGGGCACCCAGTTGAGGGTGGGGGAGAAGGTCGCGACCAGGTCGGTGCCGAGCGCGGTGTTGACCGTGATCCTGGACGCTTGGCGGACGATCTCGTAGACCTTGCGCGTCACCCGGTAGACCTCTTCGTAGTCGGCGGTCATGCCGTCGGCCATCAGCTCGTCATCGATGCCGATCATGTGTCCGTGGCGGCAGCGCAGGTCCTCGGCCAGAAGGTGGAGCATCGGCAGCCGGAACCCGAGCTCACCCTTCAGAGCCGTGCCGATGAAGAACGAGGCGGTGGGGCGGAGGCGCAGGATGCCGTCCGCCAGCGAGCGAGGGAAGGACGTCGCCGGCCGGTCCAGCAGCTCCTCGATGGTCCACACCTGCACCGACGCGCCGGCCTCGAGCACCTCACGCTCGATCGCCTCCGCGATGTGCCGGCGCGGCCGGTCGCGGATGATGCACACCCGGTCCGCCGCCGTGACGTTGAGACACGTGCGCACGGCGTTGCGCGCACCGTCAGCCAGCTCTGGCGGCCCCCACCCCGGCGACGGCCACTGCCTGGCCCGGGGTCATACCGGTGACCGCGAGGATCTCGCCCTCGTCCAGCGAGTCGTTCTTGAGCAGGGAGTGGGCTAGCGCGTCGAGCTGACCGCGGTGCTCCGACAGGAGCTTCTCCGCGTCAGCCTGGCACTCCTCGGCGATGCGCCGCACCTCGTCGTCGATCAAGGACGCCGTCGCCTCGCTGTAGGTACGCTGCTGGAACGCGCTGCCGTCCCCGTCGCTGTAGTTCAACGGGCCGACCTTCGGGCTCATACCCCAGCGCACGACCATCTCGCGCGCGATTCGGGTCACCTGCTGCAGGTCGTTCTCCGCGCCGGTGGTCACCACTCCGTAGACCAGCCGCTCGGAGGCGCGGCCGCCAAGCGCTCCCACCATGCGCGCTCGGAGGTAGTCCTCGCCGTAGTTGAACCGGTCGTCCACCGGGCTCTGCAGGGTCACGCCGAGCGCCTGGCCGCGGGGCACGATCGTCACCTTCTTCACCGGGTCCGCCCCAGGGACGAGCAGGCCGAGCAGCGCGTGCCCCGACTCGTGGTATGCGATCCGCTCGCGGTCGGCGTCGCTGAGGAGGAGCTTGCGCTCGCTGCCCAGGAGCGTCTTTTCGATCGCGTCGCCGAAATCCGCCATCGTGACCATGTTCTCGCCCTTGCGCGCCGCGGTCAGGGCGGCTTCGTTCACCAGGTTCTTGAGGTCGGCCCCGACGAGACCGGGCGTCTGGGCCGCGATCTGATCCAGATCGACGTCAGGGGCCAGCGGCACGTTCCGGGTGTGGATGCGGAGGATTGCCGCCCGCCCCCGGCGGTCGGGGGGCTGCACGGTGACGCGCCGGTCGAAACGCCCAGGGCGCAACAGCGCCTGGTCGAGCACGTCGGCGCGGTTGGTCGCCGCCAGGACGATCACCCCCTCGCGGGAGTCGAACCCGTCCATCTCGGTCAGGATCTGGTTGAGGGTCTGCTCCTGCTCGTCGTTACTGCCCACTCGGATCGCCGCAGACCGGCTCCGGCCGATCGCGTCTATCTCGTCGATGAAGATGATCGCGGGGGCGGCCGCGCGCGCCTTGGCGAACAGGTCGCGTACGCGGGCGGCGCCCACGCCTACGATCGCCTCCACGAACTCCGACCCGGAGATGCTGAAGAAGGGCACCTTCGCCTCGCCGGCGACCGCGCGGGCGAGGAGGGTCTTGCCGGTGCCGGGCGCGCCGATCAGGAGGACGCCCTTGGGCGCCGCGCCGCCGAGCCTGGTGTACTTCTGCGGCTCACGCAGGAAGTCGACGATCTCCTGGAGGTCGGCCTTCACCTCGTCGATTCCGGCCACGTCGTCGAATGTGACCGACGGCTTCTCCGCGTCATAGAGCCGGGCGCGGCTCTGGCCGAAGCTGCCCAGGATGCCGCCGGCGCCGGCCGACGCCGCGCGCCGCGACAGGTACAGGAACCCGATCACGAGCAGGATCGTCGGTCCGAAGCTGAAGAGCAGCGTCTCCCACAGCGGAGTCGACGCGTTCGGGTCCTTGGCGTTGATAACCACGTTGTGCTGCTGCAGAAGGGTGAGGAGGTCGTCGGTGGCGAAGGCCGGGCGCTGGGTCTGGAACTTGGTCGACGTGGTGCCGCTGGACGCGTCGGCCACCGCCTTCTTGGTCACCCCGGTGATCGACTCGCCCGTGCTGGTGATGCTGACCACGTTGCCGTCGGCGACCTGCGAAACAAATGTGTTGTACGAGACGGTCACGGTAGGCGCCTGTCCGGCGGAGGTCAGGATCTGGCCCAGGATGATGTTGGCCGCGATGAGGATCCCGAGCATGATCCAGAAGCGAGTCGTGCGCAGAGGCGCCAGCATGTCGGGCGGCTTCTGCGCCGGCTTCTGGGCGGGCGGGGCCGGCTTGCCCGGAGGCGGGGTCTGGGCCATCGAATGATCCTAATCCGACAACGGCCGTGCCGGTCGGCGCGCTTGAGCGCCGCTTGAGGGGCGGTTGAGCCGCCTCCAGCAACCTGCGCTGTGCATGGAGGTTGCAGATCATGAGCGAGAACTACCGTTTCTACCGCGAGAAGACCAGGGCGCAGCAAGGGCGGGCAGGCCGCCTGCACAGGCAGTGGCTGGAGCTGATGCAGGTGGTGGGGCGTTGCGAGGCGATGTGGGCGCTCGAAGACCGCATCGAGCGCTCCCGATGACCTGGGTCGCACGCACGAAAAATGCGCGTCCGCTCGCACTGGTTTGGGGATAGAGTTACGCCGAAAATGAATCGCAAAGACACTGCGATCCGCCGCTACATCTACGAGACCATGGACCTGAAAGACGTCGTCGATGGCGTGCAGAGGGATCACGAGTGGAGCGGCGAGGATGCGAGGTACGCCGAGCGGTGGTATCGGAACTTCCTCTGGCTGAACTATGTGCGCGGCGGCCGCGGCGTTTTCGGCATCAGCGCGAAGGCGGATGAGCTGTGGCACGGCCACATCGTCTACACCAAGCGCTACCGCCAGGCGTGCGAGCGCATTTTCGGCGAGTATCTGGACCACGTCCCCCTACGGGGGGCGGCGACTACGGCGGACAGCGCGCGATTCCGACGAGCGGGCGTTCTCTACGACAAGGAGTTCGAGGAGCGGCCGATCGATTTCAACGTCCCGTGCTACACGCCGTACAAGCCGCCGAAGCCGCCTAAGTAAGCGGCGCGTTCGCGGCCGGCTGCTCCGCCAGGGCGTAACGGATCGCTTCATCCCGGGACAGCGTGGCGCCCGCCTGCCACGCGGATTCACCGCCCGCCTCCCGCCTGACAGCCTCGAGGCGCCGCCTGATCTCCCGGTGAAAGGGCGACGACGCGACGACTGAGATGCGAGCGCGGAGCGCCTCCGCCGCTCCACCGAGGGTCATCGCCCGCTCTCGGTCGTCGGATGCTGCGGCAACGGCGGCGAGTGACTCCACTATGTTCGCGATCGACCGGGTGTTGCCCTCGCCGCGGAGCGAGGCGAGGCTCTCGGAGAGATGTGAGCGCGCCTCCTCGAGCCGGCCTTCCCACAGGGCGATGTTCCCGAGCATCAACAGGGCCATCGCAACCATCTCGACGTCGGAATGTGCGCGGGCCAGGTCCAGGCTGGCCGTGATGTGCGACGCAGCGCTCGCGAAGTCCGCCTCGAAGAGCGCCACCATGCCGAGGCGCCACTCACAGATCGTCGCGATCCGCCTGGACTTCAGGTGGTTTGCGATGTCCAGCGCCTGCTCGAGGTACTCGCGGGCAAGCGCGAACTTCTCCAGCTGGATCGCCACCTGTCCCAGCTGATCCAGGGCCCCGGCGGCAGCCTCGTCGTCGCCCAGCTCGCGGCTGAGCTCGAGGGCTTGCTGGGCGTATTCGGTGGCCGCCTGCTGATCTCCCTGCGCCCACGCCATGAGTCCAGCCGCGGCCAGCGCCCGCGCCCGGATTGGGTTGAGCTCTGACGTGCTGGCCAACGCGGACTCAAGCCGGGCGCGGCCCTCGCTGTACTCGGCCCGGACCTCCCAGAACCCGACCAGCCTTGCCGCAAGCTCGAGCCTGCTCATGGGGGTGACGCTCGCAAAATCGAAAACGGCGCGGAGGTTGTCGACCTCGGCACCGACGCGCTGCAGCCACACTCGTCGCCCTGCTCCCGCGAGCGCCGCGTCCGCTGATTCCGCGAAATGCAGGAAGTAGGCGGCGTGTCGCCGCTCGATCGACTCGGTCTCGCCGGCCTCGGCCAGGCGGGATTGTCCGTACTCTCGCACCGTCTCGAGGATCGAGTACCGGGTGCCGCCGTCGACCGGCTCGTGGGGGGTGACGAGCGACTTGTCGACCAGCTGGCCCAACAGCTCCACCGTCGTCGCGGGATCATCTCCGCAGACGGCGTCGGCCCCCTCCAGGGTGAATCCGCCCGTGAACACGCAAACGCGGCGGAACAGTCGCTGCTCGTCCTCGGTCAGCAGCCAGTAGCTCCAGTCGATCGCCGCCTTGAGCGTTTCGTGCCGGCCCTCCGCCGAACGGCTGCCGCCGGAGAGCAGGCTGAAGCTCTCCTGGAGCTGCGCCAGGATCTCTGTCGGCGTCATCATGCGGGCTCGGCCTGCGGCCAGCTCGATCGCCAGCGGGATTCCCTCAACGCGGCGGCAGATCTGAACCACCGCGCCGGCGTCGTCGTCGCTGAGCTTTCGCCCCGGATGGACGGCGCTCGAGCGCTCGGCGAACAGCACCACCGCATCCGGCTCGTCGAGCGGCCCCACGCGCATGATCCCCTCTCCATCGACCCTGAGCGCGGCGCGGCTGGTGGCGAGGATGCGGATGCCAGGGCACTCCCGGAGCAAGCGGTCCGCCAGTGCGATGATCGGCCGAACGAGGTGCTCGCAGTTGTCCAGGACCAGCAGCACGCTCCGGTCCTGCAGTCTCTCCACGATCGACTTGACTAAAGATCGTCCGGGTTCCTCGCGGACGCCGAGGCTTTCGGCGGCCGTTTGTGCCACGAGCTCCGGCTCGGTGAGGGCAGCGAGCTCCACCAGCCAGACGCCGTCGGCGAAGCCTTCACTCATATCCGCAGCGGCCTGCAGCGCGAGACGCGTCTTTCCGGTACCTCCGCCGCCGATGAGCGTGAGCATCCGACCGTGGGTAAGCCGCTCCCGGATCTCCCTCAGCTCCCGCTCGCGGCCGACGAAGACGGTCGGGCTGACCGGGAGGTTGTGCCGCCGCGGGTCCATCGATTTGAGTGGCGGGAACTCTGGGCGGAGCCCGGCGGTGACGACCTGGAAGATCCGCTCCGGGCGCTCGAGGTCTCGCAGGCGATGCGATCCGAGGTCGCGGAGCGTGACGCCCTGGTCGAGCGAGTCGATGACCAGGTCGTGCGCGGCCTGCGTCACCAGGACCTGGTCGCCGTGCCCGGTCGCGAGCAGGCGCGCGCATCGGTAGACGGCCGGCCCGAAGTAGTGGCCCCCACGCAGCTCGGCTTCGCCTGTGTGGATCGCGACACGAACGTGCAGCTCGGACTCTACTGGCCAGCGCTGAGCCCCCAGCTCCTTCTCGATGTCGATGCCGCACGCCAGCGCGTCGCTGGCCCGTGCAAACACGGCGAGGATGCTGTCGCCTTCGCGACCTGACTCGACCTGCATCCCTCCGTGCGCGTTGATCGCGCGACCCAGGACCGCGTCGTGGATCGCCATCGCCTGCTGCATCGCGGCGGGGTTCCGATCCCACTGCCGGGTCGAGCCCTCGATGTCGGTGAGGAGGAAGGTCATCGTCCCGGAGGGCAGCGGAGCGGCGGCCCCGCCGTCGGCGGCCGCGGCGTCGAGGCCGGTCTCCTGCTGGAGGATCCGCTTGAGCAGCTCCTGCAGCTCGGGGCCCGGATCCATGCCCAGCTCGTCCACCAGGCGTTCGCGCGTGCGCTGGTAGACGTCAGACGCCTCGGCCTGCCGGCCTGACCTGTACAGGGCGAGCATCAGCTGGCCGCACAGGCGCTCGCGCAGCGGGTGCTCCTCGACCAGTCCCTGCAGCTCGCCGATCAGCTGCGCGTGGTGGCCGAGGGCGAGCTCGGCGTCGATCCGAAGCTCGCGCGCGTAGAGGCGCAGCTCGTTGAGGCGGGCGGCCTCGCTGAACGCGAAGTGCTCGCCGGCGAAGTCGGCCAGGGCGGGGCCTCGCCACAGGTCCAGGGCGCGCGCCAGCTGGGCGGTCGCCTCGGCCGGTGGGGCCGATCTCGAGGCTTCGACGAGGCCAGCGAACTGTCCCGCGTCGACGTCGCCGGCGGACACCTGCAGCACATACCCGGCCGGCTTGCGGACCAGAAGCTTGTACGGCGCGCCGTCAGGCTCGAGCACCCGCCGGAGCTGGGAGACGTACACCTCGATGACGTGGTCGGCGGTGGGCGGCGGGTCGTCGTTCCACAGCAGCTCGGCCAGCCGTTCCCGGCCGACCACGTGGTTGGCCTGGAGCAGGAGGATGGCGAGCAGCGCGCGCTGCTTGGCGCCTCCGAGCGAGAGTGTCTCTCTACCGCGACGGACCTCGAGCGGGCCCAGCATCCTGAATTCCATCGCGCCCCGGGACGAATTGTGGACGCGGCGGTGAGCTTGAGCAACTCTAGGGGTTTCCTTGAGCGGTGTCCTCGAACCTTGGCGCAACACCGCAGGAGGAAACGAGATGGTCAACCAGTCCGACGGCTCCGGTTTCGAGATGCCGACCGCCCGCGAGATCGAGCTCGATCTAGCGCTGGCCAGCCCAAGCTGGCAGTTGCTTTTGCCTGACATCCAATCCCCTACCCCGATCGGCGTCCCGGGGTCATCCCCCGGGCGCCGATCCCTTTATGGGCGGAGGCGGGTTCGGCGCGGCAATCCGGTCTAGGCGGCTCGGAGACGTGCCTCGCGCGGTTAAATAGGGCGGATGGACCGGCTCGAAGAGCGGGACCTCCGGAGTCTGGAGCGCTCCAGCATGTACTCGATCTTCCGGCCGCTGGACGGTGACGACCACGTCTCGCGCGAGCTCGAGCTCGAAGACCGGGCGCTGCCCACGAAGTCAGGCGAGCTTGCGGTGTGGGGCTTCTTGCGCCGCTCGCGCCGCCGGCGAGCGACCGGGAGCGAGCAGTGGGTGCCCGCGATGTTCATGTTCGTGCGTCGGTTCGGCTAGACGCGGCTCAGGCTGGGCTCGGCGCCGGCTCCGAACCGCCGCGGTGACCGCGCGAACGGCAGATACAGAAGGTTGAACACGACGATCGCCGCGATGGTCAAAGTGACGATGTACCACGGCCACGGGCCGAGGTAGTCCAGCAGCGTGCGCGTCGGCGGCAGGTCCCTCAGGAACAGGTAGTTCCCATTGGTCAAGTAGTCGACAACTCCGACGCCGGCCGCATACAGGGCTGTGGCAAGCGTGACCCTCACGACCGCGCGCTGGGCCGGCCGCATGCGCAGGGCGACCACGAGGTAGAACGCGCCGAGCACGAGGAGACCGTGCTGCGCGTAGTACTGGAAATAGACCGGGTCGGGAAAGTGCCCAGGGATGCTCGGCGAGAACAGGCCCGGCAGGGTACCGCCGAGGCCCCAGAAGTAGCTCATCTCGAAGGCAAAGCGGGTCCGCCACCACAGAGCGGCGGCGGCCAGGAAGCAGCCCGCCTCGCAGAGGTGAAGGGGCAGGCTCCACTGCACGGTCCACGTGCCGTTGGCGATGTTGATGAACCACCAGCCGACCTCTGCCAGCACCACCGCCACCGCGATCACCCGGGCGCCGCGGTCGACCCAGGGCCCCGGCCACCGGCGGCTCGCGAAGAGCACGGTGGCGATCCCGACCGCGATGACGACCAGGGGCAGGATGTGCTCGGCGGGCGACATGCCGCGCCAATTTTGCCGTATGGCGCTCGCGCGGTTGCTAGTTTTGCGAAGCTGCCCCGGAACCGGACTTCGGGCGGGCTGAAACGGTCATCGGCATCCCTCCGGCCGGCCGCAGCGTGAGCGAAGGCGCAGGCCTGACCTCGGTCTGGGAGGCGAGCCGGAAGCGGGGAAGGATCGTCGAGATCACGATCGTCGCCTCCATCGTCGCGTAGGAGCTTCCGACGCAGCGTCGCGGACCGCTGCTGAAGGGAAAGTACGCAAACCTGGGCAGGTGGGAGGCAAGACCGTTCTCCCACCGTTCGGGCGCGAAGCGCTCGGGGTCCTCGAAGTACGTCGCCTGGCGCTGAATGGCCCAGGGGCTCATGAGGACGGTGGTCCCGGCCGGGACGCTGTGTTCGCCGACCGACGTCGCCCGCAGCGCGCGCCGGCCGAACGCGTAAGCGGGCGGATAGAGCCGGAGGACCTCCTTGAGCACCGCCTGCATGTAGGGCAGGCGCTCCACGAGCGTCGCGGGCGAGTCGCCGGCGTGCACGCCCTGCCGGTCGAGCTCGTCCAGCATCCGAGCTTCGATGTCCGGGCGCCGCGCGAGCTCGTACCACGTCCACGACAGCAGGCACGCGGTGGTCTCGTGTCCCGCGAAGAACACGGCGAGGCAGGCGTCGCGGACCTCGCGGTCGGTCATCGGCCTGCCCTCCTCGTCCTGCGCAGCGACCAGCATCGACAGCAGGTCGGCCTGAGGCCGGTTCCTCCGCTCCGCGATGGCGCGGTAGGCGATCTCGTCCAGTGCCCGCATCGACTGGAGCAGCCGCAAGGTGCGCCACGTCGGCAGCGGAAATCGGAATCGGACCGGGCTGGCGATGCGCCGGTTGAACTCCTCCATCACCGTCGCAACCAGGTTCTCGGCGACCGGGACGGCGCTCGAAAAGTCGATCCCGAACAGGGTTCGGGTGACGATCTGCAGCGTCATCCGCATCATGTCGGAGTGCACGTCGCGCTGCTGTCCGGTGGCCCATGAGGCGCAGGCCCGGCGCGCCTCCTCCTGCATGATCGCCGCGTAGTTCACGAGCCGCTCGTGGTGGAAGGCAGGCAGCACCAGCTTCCGCTCATGGAGCCAGCTGTCACTGTCGGCGAGCAGCATGCTGCCCGCCAGCAGCGGATGCATGAGGCTCGTCAGGTACGCCTTGCTGAAGTCGGTCCGGTGGGTGATCAGCACATCGTTGACGAGCTCCGGCCGGCTCACCACGAGAACATCCTCGGCGGCAAATCGAAAGGAGAGTGCATCGCCCGTCTCCGCGCAGCGGCGTAAGAACTCGAGGCGGTCACGCTGGAAGTCGTCAAAGCCGAGTGCCGGCGCGGGGGCGACCTTGACCGCCGTGCTGATCACCGGCCGAGCGGGATCACGGCGAGCCCCCAGCCCGCCACGCTTTCAGGGCGCAAGCCACGCCATGATAGCCGCCCCCTCAAACTGACGGCGTGCGCGGTTTGGCCGCCGGCCTGCTCATCCTCTTGCTGCTCACGCTGACCGTCCTGAGCCTCCGTCCCGGCGGGCTTCGCCGCCAGCTCCGGTTCGCCGCGAGGCGTTTTCGCATCGTGCTCGTGTTGGGCGGCGTGTATGTGTTTGGGTCGCTGGTGATCAGGCTCCTGTTCACCAGCGGCCCCATCGCCGACGACGGACCGATCGCGCTGGCCCTCGTCCTGGCGGTCGTGTTCGTTTTCGTCGGGCGCGATCCAGCCCCTGGTCGGGGCTAGTGGGCCCTGGCGGCTCCGGCGGTGTCTGCGGTCTCTGGCGCCTCGGCTGCGTCGACCGCCTCGAGGATCTCGCCCTCGATGCTGATGCTGATCTCGTTGCTGACGACGAACTTGCCGTCGAGCACGGCCTCGAAGTTCATGCCGAAGTCCTTGCGGTTGATCTTCGTCTCCGCGGCGTAGCCGATGCGGTGGCCCATCATCGGGTCGTTGAACTCGCCGTACTTGACGACGTAGAAGGTGACGGGCCTGGTCGTGGCCTTGATCGTCAGGTCGCCGGTGACGCGATAGCGATCGCCCCCCACGTGCTCGATCCTCGTGCTCTTGAAGCTCATGGTCGGGTACTTGTCGATCTCGAGGAAGTTGGACGAGCGAAGGTCCTTGTCCCGCTGCTCGTTGTGGGTGCGGATGCTGGCCGTGTTGATCGTTGCCTCGACCTTCGACCGCTCGGGAGAGTCGGGGTGGATGTCACCAGACGCTGTGACTTCGTTGAAATGGCCGCGCACCGTCATCATGCCGAGGTGCTTGGCCGAGAACTCGACTTGAGTGTGAAAGGGGTCGAACTTCCAGGTCGCCATTGGTTTGCCTCCAGAACGGGGATTCCTGATGAACGAGAAACCCCGTGGAAACTCCATTTATTTCGGCGCTAACCGATTTGGCGTCCGGCGTACACTGCGCCCCGATGAGTGACGGCTTCATTCCGGGCTTCCGGTATCGCTCCCCGGCGCAGGCGTTGTGGGCGCTGCTCGTGGAGTCGTACCAGGGGTGGGAGGACCGGCTCAACCAGGCATCTGAGTCGGTGGGCCTGTCGCCTGTTTCAGCCTGGGCGCTGATCCAGCTGGATCCCGACAACGCGATCTCGCAGAAGGAGCTGGCCGAGCGGCTGCACTGCAACCCCTCCACGGTCGTCGACCCCACGGATCGCCTGGAGAAGGAGGGCCTCGTCATCCGCCGGCCGCACCGAACCGACCGGCGCGTCAACGTGCTGACCGTCACCGCCAGAGGGCGGCAGGTCCGGGACGGCCTCCTCGCGCGGCTGTTCGAGCCGCCCGAGGCACTGCGTCGACTGCCGCCCGCCGACCAGGCGCGATTCCGAGACGCGATGCTCGCGGCTGTCGCGGCCTTCGCCAGGCCGTCCGCTCGAGCCCGCAAACCGGCCAGACCCAGGGCCTGACCCCGGCGCCGGGCGTCGCGCGTCCTCTTATATATGTGTGCCCGCCATGACCGGCTACATCTGCGCGACCTGCGGAGTGCAGTTCTCGCCCTCCGCCCGACCGCCGGAGCGCTGCCCCGTCTGCGAAGACGAGCGGCAGTACGTGGGATGGGGCGGCCAGCGCTGGACCACCCTCGAGGAGCTGCGCGCCGGCCACCACAACAAAATGCGGGATGACCTCGGCGTGCTCGGGATTGGGACCGAACCCACGTTTGCGATCGGGCAGCGCGCCCTGCTCGTCCGGTCGCCGGGCGGCAACGTGCTGTGGGATTGCATCACGCTCCTGGATGACGCGACCGCCGACGCCGTGCGCGATGCGGGCGGGCTCCGCGCCATCGCGATCTCGCATCCCCACTACTACTCGACGATGGTTGAGTGGAGCAAGACGTTCGACGCACCGGTGCTTCTCCACCATGCCGATCGGCGCTGGGTGATGCGGCCGGATCCCTGCCTCGAGCTCTGGACGGGCGAAACCAGGAGCCTGTGGGACGGCATGACGCTGATCCGCGCGGGTGGACACTTCGAGGGCGGCACGATCCTGCACTGGCCCGCGGGCGCCGACGGCAAGGGCGCCCTGATGAGCGGCGACATCCTCCAGGTGGCGCAGGACCGGCGCTGGGTCAGCTTCATGTACAGCTTCCCGAACTACATCCCCCTGGCCGCGGCCGAGGTGGCGCGAATCGTCGAGGCGACCGAACCCTTTCAGTTCGACCGGGTGTATGGCGCGTGGTGGGATCGCAACGTCGCCTCGGGCGGTAAGGATGCGGTCCGCCTGTCGGGTGAGCGTTACAGGCGCGCCCTGGGCGGATGGTAGATTCGGGGCGATTGACCGGGTCCGCCGACCTGGAGCTCACCGCCTTCACCGTGCGCGGCGAGCCGATCCCATACGCCGAAGCGATTCGCGGCAGCTTCGTCCCCTTTCGGGTGGGCGAGGCGTGGGGACCGCCCTGGAGCACGACCTGGTTTCGGGTTCGCGGCCGGGTGCCTGACGGGTGGCGCGGCAGAGATGTCGTGGCGGTGTTCGACCTCGGCTTCGACGGACCGACGGGCTTCACGTGCGAGGCGCTCGCGTGGAAGGACGGCCGTCCCTGGCGAGGCGTCGACCCGAATCATCGCCGGATTCCGGTTGACGGCCCCGACGTCGACTTCTACCTGGAGGCGGCCGCCAACCCGCGCGCAACCGAGGCGGGCCCCGAGCCGGCACCCTCGATGCTCGCGCTGCGCGAGTCCGGGGACCCGGCGTTCGTCCTGCGGGAGGCGCACCTTGCGATCCACAACCAGCCGGAGCAGGACGAGGCCAGGCCGCGCCTCGACCCGTCGCACCGCGTCACCGCCCTCGGCCACGCCCACATCGACACCGCCTGGGAATGGCCGCTCCGCGAGGCGAGGCGCAAGGTCGCGCGAAGCTGGTCGACGCAGCTCGCCCTGATGGACCAGCACCCGGACTACATCTTCGCCGCGTCGCAGCCGGCCCAGTACGAGTGGATGAAGGACTCCTACCCGGACATCTATCGCGGAATCAAAGAGAGGGTCGCGGCCGGCCAGTGGGAGCCGGTGGGCGCCATGTGGGTCGAGGCGGACTGCAACCTGCCTTCGGGCGAGGCGCTGGTGCGCCAGCTGCTGCACGGCAAGCGGTTCTTCATGCGCGAGCTCGGCTACGAGACGGACATCCTCTGGCTGCCCGACGTGTTCGGGTACCCCGGCAACCTGCCGCAGCTCATCGCGGCCTCCGGCTGCCGCTACTTCCTGACCCAGAAGCTGTCCTGGAACGACACCAACAAGCCGCAGCACCACACCTTCATGTGGGAAGGCATCGACGGGACGCGCATCTTCACCCACTTTCCGCCCGCCGACACGTACAACGGCAGCTTCAGCGCCCAAGAGGTCGAGCAGAGCGTGCGCAGCTTCAAGGACGCCGGCCGATCGAATCGCTCCCTTTACCTGTTCGGCTGGGGTGACGGAGGAGGCGGCCCCCAGACGGAGATGATCGACGCCGCGCATCGCTTCGGCGTCGAGATAGGCCGGGCCGGCGACTTCTTCGCGGCGGCGTCGGCCGAGGCGCGCGACCTGGTCATTGAGTCAGGCGAGCTGTACTTCGAGCTCCACCGCGGCACCTACACGTCGCAAGCGCGGACCAAAAGGCTGAACCGCACCGCTCAGAACGCCCTTCGGGACGCCGAGATATGGTCCGTGGCAGGCGGCAGCTACCCGCGAGACGAGCTGGACCGCCTGTGGAAGACGCTCCTGCTCAACCAGTTCCACGACATCCTGCCCGGCTCGAGCATCGACTGGGTCTATGAGGACGCGAAACGAGATCTTGTCGAGGTCTCGATTGGGGCGGCCCGGCTCGCCAGGCAGGCTCGCGCTCGGATCGCGGGGCCGCCTGGCGAGAAGGTGGCGGTCTTCAACGGCACGTCGCATTGGCGCGAGTTCATGGGCGGGCAGATCCCGCCCTGCGGATGGACCGTGGTCGAAGGTGGTCGTGACCTGCGGGTGGTTGCGGCCTCAGACCACGCGCTGGAAAACGAGCTGCTGCGCGTCGAGTGGAACGAGGAAGGCTACCTGACGTCGATCTGGGACAAGGAGGTTGGACGGGAGGTCCTCGCCGGGCCCGCCAACCTGCTGGAGCTGCACGAAGACAGCCCGCGCCGGTGGGATGCATGGGACCTCGACATCGAGCACCGCGACGCCTTCGTCACGGTCGCATTCAACCGTAGCTTCGGCGCGTCGACGATCAAGCAAAGCATCGCGCTCGAGCCGGGCTCGCGCGTTCTGCGCTTCGAGACACGCGTCGACTGGCACGAGCGTCACAGGTTGCTCAAGGTTGCGTTTCCGGTGACGGTCTCGGCGCCCGAGGCCACGTACGAGATCCAGTTCGGGCACATCCGGCGTCCGACGCACATGAACACCCCCAAGGCGCGTGCGATGTTCGAGGTATGCGCCCAGCGCTGGGCGGATCTGGGGGATGTGGACTATGGCGTGGCATTGCTCAACGACTGCAAGCATGGCTATGACATCCACGACTCGGTCATGCGCCTGTCACTGCTTCGCGCTCCGACACATCCCGATCCCAATGCGGACCAGGGCGAGCACGTTTTCACCTACGCGCTTATGCCCCATCCGGGGGACTTCCGTGAGGCGGGCGTGATCCAGGCGGCCGAAGACCTGAATGTTCCTCTCGAGATCAGTTCGACGAATCTCCCCGCCGGCACGTCGCGGTCGTTGATCTCAGTCGATACACCGCAGGTGATCGTCGAGGCGATCAAGCGCGCAGAGGATTCGGAAGCGGTGATCGTGCGCCTTTACGAGGCGTGGGGGAGGGCGTGCCGGGCTCGCGTCGAGTCGACGCTGCCGGCACGCCGGATCACCCTCTGCGACCTGATGGAGCGCGAGATCGCCGAATGTGGTCTCGAGCTCGATTTCACGCCCTTCAAGGTCCTGACACTCAAGCTCGAGCCCTAGCCCTCGTGGCCGGGGCAGAGCCTGACTTTGGGGTTGTAGTTGGCGAACGTGCCGAGCGGGTTGTGCCTCCAGATCCAGGCGTGCAGCGCCCAGAGGTGAAGCGATTCGTTGCGGAAGAACGGGCGCCCGAACAGCCTGGGTGGCGTGCTCGGCGCCCAGGCCGACCACGGCACGATGTACTCGACCGCGACCAGGCGTAGCCGGTCGCCGTCGACCTCATACACGAGCGCCTCCGGCTGGGTCTTCACCAGCGTCGCGTCGAGCAGGTTGCCGTTCACGTAGTGCTGGCCCATGCCGCCGACCCCTGGCAGGTCGAAGCAGGACAGGAGGGGCGAGTACCCCGCCGAGCCGGCCCGGCTCAGGTCGTGAAACGCCGCGGTCGCCTGCCGAACGGCCGCCAACCCCTCCTGGTCGTCATTTCCGTTTGATTCGCCGTTCGAGGCTTGCGCGGCCGGCGCGGCGAACAGTCCTAGCGCCACCAGGGCCAGGGCTGCGGACCTCGGAACCCAACGCCACATCTCAGCGGCCCTCCGTCGCCATGTAGAAATACGGATCGAGGACCCGCACCGGCGTGATCTTGTCGGCGGGTAGCTGGTTCAGCTTCGCCGCCTGCCGGATCGCGTCGGGACTCGGCGCGTCGTAGATGCAGAACGTCTTGCTGTGGTCCTCCGTGACGTACGAATGCACCCACGTGACGCCCAGCTCGGCGTTGGTGCCCACGACGGAAAGACATGCCTCCGCTCCCTTGTCGGTCATCGGGATCTCGAGGCCATCCGGAAACGTGCGCTCGACCATGAAGCGCGCCATGGCAACCTCCTGCGTGCAGATCGCGACCCGGGAGGGTCACATCGCAGTCAGGCTAGGTGTGGCTCAGTCCGCCGCCATCCGGGAAAAGGCTCAGCCCGATGCTCAATTCTCGTGCTCATTTCTGGGCCAGCCACGTCGCGACCTGAACGCGCGAATCGAATCCGAGCTTGGCGAGGATGTGGTGGACGTGGTTGTCCACGGTTCGTTCCGAGATGTAGAGGCGATCGGCGATCTCTCGGTTGCTGAGACCACGCGCCAGCAGCTGCGCGACCTCCTGCTCGCGCCGGCTGAGCGCTGCGCCGGACACGGCGCTGACCGGCTCTGCGGCGGGGCCCGCAGGCTGGTCGCGGCCGGCCGCGAACACGCTCCACGACCCGGGCACTCCTGCGAACACGCGAGTCCCGCGCTCGGTGAACTCCAGCTCCGAGCCGGCGACCAGGTCTTTGACGGTGCCGGACACCAGGACCTCGCCCGGCTGAGCCGACGCCATAACGCTGGCGGCGACATGCAGCGCGACGCCACGCGGTCTGCCGCCGGCGATCTCGCACTCTCCCGCGTGCACGCCCGCTCGAATCCTCAGGCCGAGCTCGAGCAGCTGGTCGCGGATCTCGAGGGCGCACCGGATGGCGCGCGCGGTGCCGTCGAAAATGGCGGTGATGCCCTGCTCGCCGGCCTCGAGCTCGCGACCCGAGTAACGCGCGATGGCCTTGCGGGCAACCGATTGGTGCTTGTCGACCAGGTCGTGCCACTGCTTGCCGCCAAGCCAGACGGCGTGCGCGCCCGCCTGGACCACGTTGGTGCACAGCACTGTCGCGAGCATCGTCTCGGGTGCCGCAGTGCCGCGGGCCCCGGTCAGAAATTCCTGCACCTCGCCGAGGACCAGGTCTGCGTCGCCGAAGTAGGGCCAGTGGTCGATCGAGTCAAGCTCGAGCATCCGGGCGCCCGGGATGTGCTCCGCGAAGTACCGCCCGGCCTGGACCGGCGCGACCTTGTCGTCGCGGGCGTGGATGATCAGAGTCGGTACTCGGATCGTGGGCAGGATTCCGCGGATGTCGATCAACAGGTTCATCCGGAGCAGGTCGGCCGCGTCGCCAGGGCTTGCGCTCATCTGCGTGAAGGTGCCCCACCATGCGGCGACCTCAGGGTTGTCGAGCTGGCTGGGCGCGTAGCGGTCCATCCCGAACCCAGTACCCCAACTTTCGGGCACGCTAGCGATCGTCTTCTCGAGCCGCTCCTCGGTCAGGCCCCACGCATAGCCCGGCCTGCGAAGAGCCGATGGATAGCTGCCGTTGATGACGAGGCCGGCCGTACGTTCCGGGTATGTGGCAGCGAAGAGCGCCGACATCACGCCGCCCTCGGAAATCCCCATCAGCGCCGCCCGCTTCGAGCCGGCCGCGTCCATCACGGCGCGGACGTCGTCCATGCGCTGCTCGAGGGTCGGCAGCGGATGGACTCGATCGGACATGCCGCAACCGCGCTTGTCGAACAGGATGAGTCGTGAGAACGAAGCCAGGCGATCGAGGAAGCGGGCCATGGCCGGCATCTCCCAGACATATGCGAGGTGGGAAACCCATCCGAGCACGAGCACGAGGTCGATCGGCCCGTGGCCGACGACCTGGTACGCGATGTTGACGTTGCCGCTGCGCGCGTAGCGCGCTCCCGTGTACATGGCCGACGGGGCCAGTCTAAATTGCTAACGACGTGGCAGTGCTCGAGCGCGTGAACGTGGACAGGAGGCGAGCCTTCTGGCTGGTCGCGGCCACGCTCGGCCTCTTCCTGTTCGCCGCTGCAGCGCCGTCTCCGCTCTACTCCGTGTACGCGGCGCGGTGGCGCTTCTCCGCCGTGACGCTCACCGAGGTGTTCGCGGTATACGCGCTGGCGCTGCTGGTCGCTCTGCTGCTCACCGGCTCGCTGTCCGACTCGATCGGCCGCCGCCCGGTGATCCTGGTCGCGCTCGCAATCCAGCTCGCGAGCATGGCGATCTTCGTGTTTGCCGGCGATACGGCCTGGCTCTTTGCGGGCCGGATCGCGCAGGGCGTCGCAACCGGCATCGCGACGAGCGCCCTGGCCGCGTCGTTCGTGGACCTGCAGCCGCCCGAGAATCCCACGCTTGCCTCGCTCGTCAACAGCGCCACGCCGATCGTCGGCCTGGGCCTGGGTGCGATGGCTTCCGCCGTGCTCGTGCAGTACGCGCCGTACCCGCTCCAGCTTGTCTACGTCCTGATGTTCGCCGGATTCGTTGCGGCAGGCGCCGGGATTCTCGCGATCGCCGAGCCGGGCCGTCAGGGGGCGCAGCTCTCCCTCAAGCCGCGCGTCGGCGTCGAACGCTCGCTGCGTCCTCAATTCATCGCGGCGGTGCCGAGCCTAGTGGCGGGCTGGGCGGTGGGTGGTTTCTACATGTCGCTCGGCCCGAGCCTGGCCCTGCAGATCGCCGGATCGACCAACCGTCTGCTGGGCGGACTGTCGATCTTTATCCTCGGGGGCGTCGGCGCCGCCGCGATCGTCGCGGTGCGCGCCTGGCCGCCCCGGCGGGCGATGACGTACGGGGGAGTCGCGCTCGTGTGCGGCCTCTGCATCGCTGTGGTCGCGGTGGTGATCAAGTCCCCGGTGCTGTTCTTCGCCTCGAATGTGATCACCGGGCTGGGGTTTGGGGTCGGCTGGCTCGGCGTTCTCCGCACCTTGATCGGCCTGGCGTCGCCGACATCCCGAGGCGCCTTGATCGCGGCCATCTTCATCGTGGCCTACCTGGCCTTCGCGATCCCGGCCGTCATCGCCGGCTACGCAGTGACGCGGATCGGACTCCACGACGCGGCGCTCTGGTACGGGATCGGGGTCGGCCTGCTCGCCCTCGCGGGGCTGGCCGGCACCTTCGCGGTCGGTCGCCGGCCCGTCGCGCCCTAAGGCTCAGACCGGTAGGAGCTCCCACCTGTGGGGAGGATCCGCGCCGGCCCGCGTGCACGTGATCGCGGCCGCCAGGCACGCAAAATCGAGCGCCGCGCGCAGCTCGCCGGCGTCGAGCGACAGGTCTGGGCGGATGCAGCCGTGGTCATGCAGCCACGCGAGCAGGCCCGCGCCGAATGCGTCGCCGGCGCCGATCGTGTCCACGACCTGCACATGCGGCGCCGGCACGCTGAGCCGGATGTCGTGGTGGGCTCCGAACGCGCCTTCCGCCCCCAGCGTGACGACCACCACCGCAATCCCCTGCGCCAGCAATCGATCGGCGGCCTTCTCGTAGTCCAGGTCGGGATACAGCCACTCCATGTCTGCGTCGCTCGCCTTGACGATCGTGCTGCGCGACATCACGTGATGCAGCCGCTCGCGGTATTCGTCCTCTGGGCTCAGGCCGACTCGGATGTTGGGGTCGACCATCACCAGGCGCTCGCCATGCTCCCTGTCGACGAGCTCGACCAGGGTTTGCGCCATCGGTTCCAGCACAAGTCCCAGCGTGCCGACGTGCAGCGCATCCACCTCGGGAGCGAACTTGCCGGGAACCATGTCCGGCGTGAGATTCGGCGCCGACGTGCCCTGGACGAGGAACTGGTATTCGGCGAGTCCCTGGCTGTCCACGTCGGCCACGGCGATCGTGGTCGCCTCGGGCCCCACCGTCGCGAGCTCGAGGCTCGCCCCGTCGGCGGCCAGGAGATCCGCGAGCTCGCGACCGAAGGCGTCGCTCGAGAGGTGGCCGAGGAAGCCGGTCGGCACCCCCAGCCTGGCGAGCGCCCGCGCCGTGTTGAAGGGCCCGCCGCCAGGCGCGGCGCGCTGGGTGCCGTCGCCGTTGTGGATCATGTCGATCAGCGCCTCGCCGCACACGATGATCAAGGCCGGATCTCGCCCGAGCCGCGCGTGATCATCTGCGTCACGACGGTGTGATGCTCGCTTGGCGACCGGTCGCCGTCGAGGCGGCGAAAGAGGACCTCGGCTGCCGTCCGCCCGATCGCGGCAGGGTCCTGCGCGATGACCGTAATGCCCGGCTCGAGGAGGTCGGCGAGCAGGATGTCGTCGAAGCCAACCAGCGCGATCTGGCGGTGAAGGCCGAGCTGGCGCAGGGCCCGGAACGCGCCGATCGTGATCAGGTTCTGGCCGGTGAGCAGCGCCGTCGGGCGCGGCGACCTGCTGAACATCTCCCTGGCGGCGGCCTCCGCCCTTTCGATTCCGCGCAGGTCGAGGCGGACGAGGCGCTCGTCGAACTTGATCTTCTGCGCGGCGATCTCCTCGAGGTATCCGCGATGGCGCTCCGCCGCGGTCGAGATGGTGTGGAGATCGCCGAGGTAGCCGATCCTGCGATGGCCGTGGGCGACCAGGTGACGGACTCCGCGCCGGACGCCCGCGACGTTGTCGGCGAGGACGGTGTCGGCGTCGAGAAAGGCCGGCGGCCGGTCGACGAACACGATCGCGGTGCCCGCCTTGCGCTCCGCCATCAGGTACGTGTGGTCGTGGCCGGCCGGCTGGATGATGAGCCCGTCGACGCGCCGTGAGGCGAATGCCGACACGAGCTTCCGCTCGCGCTCCTCGTCCTCGTCCGAGCTGCCTGCGAGCACCAGCACGCCGCGCCGCACCGCGATGTCCTCGATCGAACGGTGCAGCGCGGAGGAGAAGGGGTTGGCGACGTCCTCGAGGACGACCCCGATCGTCGCGCTGCGTCCGTCCGACCGGCGAAGGCTGCTCGCGGTGAGGTTGTGGCGATAGTCGAGCCGCTCGCTGGCGGCGAGGACGCGCCGGGCCAGCTGCGGTGAGACGCCGGCCTCGCGGTTCACGACGCGGGAGACGGTCTTGATGCTCACCTTGGCCAGCGCTGCAACCTCCCGCATGGTGGCTCGGGACCTGTCACCGGACTCCCGTGTCAACGTTGACCTCCTCAGACCAAAGACGATCGGCAGCCACGCGCGTGGGAAATTCTTTTGTTGCAGTTTAAACGGATGTGTGCTATATCAGACAACGTTGTCTTTTGACAACGTTGTCACTTCCCGCGTGCAATCCCCATGTCGGCTGACTTGAGAAAGAGGTGACTCTGCATGAGCGGTAGGAAGTTGGGATCTCTGAATCAGCATCGGGCCCTCATCATTCTCGGGCTCGCGGTCGCGCTGGTGGCCGGCGCGTGTTCGGGTGGCGCCGGTGGCGGCGGTGGTGGCAACGGCACGACCACCGTCACGGTCGGTTCGGTCGACAACCCCTCGATGACAGACCTGAAGAAGCTCGTTCCTGAGTTCGAGAGCGCGAACTCCGGGATCAAGGTCAACATCGTGACCCTGCCTGAAGACCAGATCCGGCAGCAGGTGACGCAAGATGTGGCGACCCAGAGCGGCCGCTTCGACCTGTTCACGATCGGCACTTACGAGGTTCCCCTCTGGGCCAAGCTCAACTGGCTGCAGGACTTGAGTCCATACATCGCGAAGGATCCGACCTACGCGCCGGACGACCTGATCCCCGGGATCAAGACGGCCGTCACCTACAACAACGACCTTTACGCCGTGCCGTTCTATGGCGAGTCGTCGATGCTCATGTACCGCAAGGACCTCCTGGCGGCCAAGAACATCACGATGCCGGATCACCCGACGTGGGACCAGGTCGCGGCAGCGGCACGTGCCGTCAACAGCTCGAGCGTGAACGGGATCTGCCTGCGCGGCCTCCCCGGTTGGGGCGAGCAACTCGCGCCGCTGGACACGGTGGTCAACACGTTCGGGGGCCGCTGGTTCGACACCAGCTGGAACGCCCAGCTGAACTCGCCGCAGTGGAAGGAGGCCCTGACCTTCTACGTCAACTTGCTCAAGGACGCCGGCGAGCCCGGGGCCGGCAGTGCCGGATTCACCGAGTGCCTGAACGCATACAACAACGGCAAGGTGGCGATGTGGTACGACGCCACCGTCGCGGCGAGCTTCTTCACCGGCGACGCCGCCAAGAACTCGGGCTACGCCTTCGCACCCACCAAGGTGAAGGACTGGTCGGGTTGGTTGTGGTCCTGGACCCTGGCGATGGGATCGGCAAGCACAAAAAAGGACGCGGCCTGGAAGTTCATGGACTTTGCCACCAACAAGGCTTACGCGCGGCTGGTCGGGACCAAGCTGGGCTGGGCCCGCGTGGCACCCGGGACGCGCCAGTCGACGTACACGATCCCCGAGTACCAGCAGGCCTCAGCCGGTTTCGCGCAGGTCACCCTGGACTCGATCGCGCACGCTGACGTGACCCACCCCACCGTCGACGCGGTTCCCTATGTCGGAATCCAGTACGTCGACATCACAGAGTTCCAGCAGCTCGGCGACCAGGTGTCGCAGGAGTTTGCGAAGGTCATCGCCGGGACCGAATCAGTTGATGCGGCGCTGCAAAAAGCACAGGCCCTGGCGGCGGCGGCCGGCAAGAACTACCAGCATTAGCCTTTGATCTCGAGGCGAGATCGAGACAAGTGAAAACGGGCAGCTCCATCCTTCGTTCGGTCGCAGGGAGTGGGGGCGCGCGGAATTCCGCCGCCTCCATCTCTCGGCGGGATGCGTGGCTCCGGCGCCTGCCGCTGCTCCCCGCGTTTGTGTACGTATTCCTCGTGACCCAGATCCCGTTTGCGCTGACGATCTACTACAGCTTCTTCTCCTGGAACCTGCTCAAGCCAGGCAGCTTCAAGTTCGCCGGGCTGGACAACTACGCGACGCTCGTGACCGACGAGAGCGTCAGAACTGCCGTTTTGAACACGGTGATCCTGACCGTGTGCGTGATCGGGATCTCCGTGATCCTCGGCACCGCGGTGGCCGTGATCCTCAACTCAGAGGTTTTCGGGAAGGGCCTCATGCGGACGCTGATGATCGCCCCGTTCCTCATCATGCCGACCGCGGGCGCGCTCATCTGGAAGCACACGCTGCTGAATCCGCTGTACGGCCTGCTGCCCTATCTGCTGAAGCCTTTCGGCCTGGGTCGGGTGGACTGGGTGGGCCAGTTCCCGATGGTCACCGTGGTCACGGTTGAGGTCTGGCGGTGGACGCCGTTCATGATGCTGATCATCCTGGCCGGCCTTCAGTCGCAGAACCCCGAGGTCCTGGAGGCGGCGCGCGTCGATGGCGCCAACGCGCTGCAGGCCTTTCGTCGCATCACGCTGCCGCTGGTCCGTCCGTTCATCGAGCTCGGAGCGCTGCTCGGCTCGCTCTTCGTCGTCCAGACGTACGACTCGATCTACATGCTCACCTATGGGGGCCCCGGCGAGGACACGACCAACATTCCGTTCCTGCTGTACCTGGTGGCGTTCCAGGGCTACAAGATCGGGCAGGCTTCGGCGATCGGTGTGGTGGCGGTAGTCATCACGATCATCGTCGCGACCTTTGCGCTGCGCACGTTGTTCTCGATCTTCCAGGTGGAGGCGAGGCGATGAGGACCGCCGAGGGCACGCTGCGCTCCAAGGTCCTGCTGTCGGTGGTCGGCTGGTTGATCGTGTTCGTCTTCTTCTTCCCCGTCCTGTGGATGTGGATGGAAGGGCTGAAGACCGAGCCGCAAGCGGCGAGCTCGCCGCCCACGATCTTCTTCGTGCCGACCCTCTCTTCGTTTCAGGAGGTGCTCTCGGGTGACTTCCCTCCCTTCTTCATCAACTCCGCGATCGCCAGCGTCGGCTCGACCATCCTCGTCCTCGTGCTGGGCCTGCCCGCCGCGTACGCGCTGGCGATCCGGCCGGTCAAGCGGACCCAGGACGCGCTGTTCTTCTTCATCTCGACTCGCTTCCTGCCGTTCGCGGCGAGCCTCGTCCCGCTCTATCTGCTGGCGCGTGACCTGAAGCTGCTCGACAACATCTTCGCCCTCACGCTCATCTACACCACGATCAACCTGCCCCTCGGCGTGTGGCTCCTTCGCTCGTTCCTGCTAGAGATTCCCAACGACCTCTTCGAGGCTGCGCGCGTGGACGGGGCCGCGTTCCGGCACGAGATACTGCGGATCGTGGTGCCCCTGATCGCCCCGGGGATCGCGGCGACGTCGCTGATCTGCCTGATCTTCAGCTGGAACGAGTTCTTCTATGCCGTCAACTTCACTTCGTCCGTCGCCGCGACGACGCCGATCTTCCTGGTCGGCTTCATCAGCGGGCGTGGCCTGTTCTACGCGAAGCTCGCGGCCGCGGCCACCGTCTCCAGCCTGCCCGTCTTGCTGGCCGGCTGGATCGCGCAGAAGCAGCTGATTCGCGGCCTGACCATGGGGGCGGTCAAGTGAAGGCGGTCGTGATCGAGGAGCCCAATGAGGTCGTTGTCAGGTCGGTGGCCGATCCCAGGCCGAGCGCCGGCGAGGCCGTCGTCAAGGTCGAGGCGTGCGGCATCTGCGGCACCGACATCCACGTGATCCGCGGCGAGTTCGAGCCGACCCGCTACCCGATCATCCCGGGCCACGAGTTCTGCGGCGAGGTCGTCGAGCTCGGCGCAGGGGTGCAGAACGTGCGCGTCGGCGATTTCGTGGCCGTGGATCCGTCCCTCTTCGACGGGACATGCGTGCAGTGCCGGGCGGGTCGCTTCAACCTGTGCGAGAACTGGAACGGAATCGGGGTGGGGCGCACCAACGGCGCGTGCGCGGAGTTCGTCTCCGTACCGGCCACGAGCGCCTTCCGGGTGCCGGACGGCATACCACGGCACTGGGCGACGCTCGTGGAGCCCCTTTCCTGCGCGGTCCATGGCCTCGACCAGGTCGACGCGGAGGTGGCGAAAGACTGGCTGATCTACGGCGCGGGCACGATGGGCCTGCTCCTCCTGCAGCTGGCGAGGGACAGCGGCGCGGGCCGCCTCGACATGATCGAGACGAATGTCAAGCGGCACGCGCTCGCCCTTCGCCTTGGCGCCGAGCGGGTGGCGACCGGCGCCGATGAGCTGGACCGGCCGCGCGGGTGGGACGTCGTGATCGACGCCACGGGCGTGGTCCCCGCGATCGAGGACGGCATCGGGCGGGTGGGCCGGGGCGGCACGTTCCTGATGTTCGGCGTCGCGAAGACGGATGCGGTCGCACGGTTCTCGCCGTTCCGCGTCTACAACGACGAGGTCAGGATCGTCGGCTCCATGGCGGTGCTGCACAGCTTCGAGCGCGCGCTCGCACTGTTCTCGAAAGGCGTGATCAACAGCGACGCGCTGATCACCAACCGGTTCCCGCTCGACCAGTACTCGGCCGCGATCGACACGTTCCTCTCTGGCGCCGGTTTGAAAGTCCAGGTATTTGCCTAGACGTATATAGTTGTTGTCGTGACAACTATTTCGGCCCCCGTCGCCATGGCGGCCGAAACCAAAGCCGCCCTGCTCGCGTATCTCGATGCGCTCGCCCTTGCCGAGCCGATCCAGGCCCACCTCTGGCAGCTCGCGCACCTGACGCTCACGCAGGCTTCCGTGCTGCGCCACCTGCGCGCCGGCCCTCAGACGGCGGGCAGGCTCGGTGAGCTCTCCGGGCTATCGGCCGCGTCGATCAGCCGGCTCGTCGACCGCCTCGAACGGCGCGAGCTCGTCAGCCGGCGGCGGGACACGGAGGACCGGAGGGTGGTCGAGGTGCAGCTCACGCCGGAAGGGGGGAGGCTTCTCGGCGCGGCCAAGGTGTTCAGAGGAAGCGACGTCCATCGCGCCGTCGAGTCCATGACGAGCGAGGAACGCCGCCGCCTGACCAGCGGTCTCACGCGGCTCGTCGAGCTGACGCGCGATGTAGCCGCGCGCCGGGAGCTGGCCTCATGAAGCCGGCCGCGGCGAGCCCCGCACTGGCGAGCCTGCCGCAACCTCGCATCGCTTACAAGTGGATCGCGCTGTCCAACACGACGATTGGCATGCTGATCGCGACCGTCAACGCGACGAGCCTGCTCATCGCGATGCCGGTGATCTTCCGCGGCATCAACATCAACCCGCTCGACCCGGCCAACTTCAGCTACCTGCTGTGGCTGCTGATGGGCTACATGGTCGTGTCGGCGGTGCTGGTCGTCACCGCGGGCCGGCTCGGTGACATGTTCGGGCGCACGCGCGTCTACAACTTCGGCTTTGCCATCTTCACCGTTGCGGGCATAGGGCTCTCGCTTGTGTGGAGCCAGGGCGCCGCCGGCGCCATCGAGCTGATCGTGCTGCGCATGGTGCAGGCCGTGGGCGGCGCGATGGTGATGGCAAGCGGCGCGGCGATCCTCACCGACGCGTTCCCCGCCGACCAGCGCGGATTCGCGCTGGGCATCAACCAGATCTCGGGCATGGCGGGCTCGTTCCTCGGCATCGTGGTCGGTGGCGTCCTGGCCGCCATCAACTGGCGCTGGGTCTTCATCGTCAACGTGCCCATCGGGTTGATCGGCACCGTCGTGGGCTTCTGGCTGCTGCGCGAGATCGGCACCCGCCATCGCGCGCGCATCGACTGGATCGGAAACATCACCTTCGCGGCCGGCTTGTCGATGGTGCTGATCGGGGTCACGTCCGGCCTGCAGCCGTACGGCGGTTCGCCAATGGGGTGGGGGAACCCTCTGGTGATTGGGCTCGTCGCCGGCGGCCTCGCCATCCTCGGTTTCTTCGCCTACTGGGAGACGAGGACCCCAGACCCGATGTTCCACCTGGAGCTGTTCAAGATCCGCGCATTCACCCTGGGCAACGTGGCGGGCCTCCTGGCGGCGGTGGCGCGGGGTGGCCTGCAGTTCATGTTGATCATCTGGCTGCAGGGAATCTGGCTTCCGCTGCACGGCTACGACTACACGCAGACGCCGCTGTGGGCCGGCATCTACATGCTGCCGCTGACGCTGGGTTTTCTCGTCGCCGGCCCGATCTCGGGAATGCTGTCGGACCGCTACGGCGCGAGGCCGTTCGCCACGGGCGGCATGCTCCTGTCTGCGGTCAGCTTTGCCGCGCTCCTCCTGCTGCCCGCGGACTTCACGTACCCGATCTTCGCGGCGATCATCTTTCTCAACGGAGTGTCGATGGGCCTTTTCGCCTCACCCAACACCGCGGCGATCATGAACGCGGTGCCCGCGCGCCACCGCGGCGTCGCGTCCGGAATTCGCGTCACGTTCATGAACGTCGGACTTCCGCTGTCCATCGGGCTGTTCTTCACGCTGATGATCGTCGGCCTCAACAACACGGTGCCGCCGGCCCTGTACAGCGGTTTGACGAGCAACGGTGTGCCCGCGGCGCTGGCCCACAAGCTTGCCGGCCTTCCGCCGATCAGCTATCTGTTCGCCTCGTTTCTCGGCTACAACCCGCTGGGCACGCTGCTCGGTCCGGTGCTCGCCCAGCTCCCTGTTGCAGATGCGGCGCGACTCACGAGCCGCACCTTCTTCCCGTCGCTCATCTCGGTTCCATTCCAGCGCGGCCTGGTGCTTGTGCTGGGCTTTTCGATCGCGGCCAGCCTGGTGGCGGCGCTGGCCTCCGCCCTGCGCGGCGGCCGCTACGTGCACGAGGAAGCCGACGTGGTCCCGCTCGCGGAGCCAGTCGCCGGCGCTTAGGCGCTATCGCGCGGCGGAGCACTCGCGACACAGGCCGCCGAAGACGACCTGGTGGCTCAGCACCCTGTAGCCGGTCAGGCTCTGGACCTGCGCCGCGGCGTCGTCGAGCACGCACACGGGGACTTCGGCCACCTGGCCGCAGCCCTCGCAGCGGATGTGCTCGTGGTGGCTCTCGCGAAGCTCGAAGCGAGCATGCCCTTCGCCGAGGTCGATCCGGTCGATCACGCCCTGCTTCTCGAGGAGGCTGACCGCGCGGAAGACTGAGGAGTAGTCGGCCGACCCCAGGCCGGCGCGGACGGTGTCGTGCAGCTCGTCGATCGACCAGGCGTGCCGCTCCTGGTTCTCGAACAGGCGGCGCACCTCGTCGGTGACCGGGCTCGGTCGGGGCATCTATGGATCAGTATAGAACGGCGCGCAATCGACTTGCGCATATGGCTTGTGCAATAATCTTGCGCAACCATGTCGAATCTTGCCGTGGAGCTCGACCACGCTTCAGCGCGCCTTGGCGGCAAGACCGTCTGGCGCGACGCAAGCCTGGAGATCGGTGAGGGCGAGTTCGTCGCGATCCTCGGTCCCAATGGGGCCGGCAAGTCGACCCTCCTCAAGGCGCTGCTCGGGGTCGTCCCGCTGAGCGAGGGCTCGGCGCGGGTTTTCGGGCGGACCGTCCGGCGGGGCAACGACCAGGTCGGCTACCTGCCCCAGCGGCGGCGCTTCGATCCCGACCTGCGCATCCGGGCCCTCGACCTGGTGCGCATGGGCCTGGACGGCGACCGTTTCGGCGTCCCGCTGCCGTCGCGGGCGGCGCGGGACAAGGTCAAGGAGATGGTCGAGCTGGTCGGCGCCAGCGCGTACGCCGAGCGCCCGATCGGCGAGCTGTCGGGCGGTGAGCAGCAGCGGATCCTGATCGCGCAGGCGCTGGTCACCGGCGCCCGCATGCTCATGCTTGACGAGCCGCTCGAGAGCCTCGACCTGACGAACCAGCAGGCGATCTCGGAGCTGATCCGCAGGATCTGCCAGGCGCAGGGCGTGACGGTGCTGCTGGTGGCGCACGACATCAACCCGATCCTGCCCTTCGTCGACCGCGTCGTGTACATCGCGGGCGGCAACGTCCTGTGCGGCAGGCCGGAAGAGGTCATCCGCACCGAGACCCTGACCCGCCTTTACGGCGCGCCGGTCGAGGTGCTGCGCACGAGCGACGGGCGGCTTGTCGTCGTCGGCCAGCACGAACCGGTCAGCTACCACGCGGACCACGAGTAGATGCCGCAGCAGCGCCCGTCGTGGGACGTCGTCGCCGACATCCAGCTGCTGCTCCAGTTCCACTTCATGCAGAACGCATTTGCCGCCGGCACGCTGGTCGCGCTGCTCGCGGGCGTGGCCGGGTACTTCGTGGTGCTGCGTGGGCAGAGCTTCGCGGCGCACATGCTGTCCCAGGTCGGGTTCCCAGGTGCCGCGGGTGCGGTGCTCGTGCACGTTTCGCCGGTCATCGGCCTGGTGGTCTTCTGTCTAGGCGCCGCGCTCGGTATCGGCTGGGTCGGCCGCGACGTCGACGCCGGCAATCGCCTCGAGTCGGCGGCGATCGGGTCGATCCTCGCGTTCTCGCTGGGACTCGGGCTTCTCTTCTTCCGACTGTACGCGGGCAGCGCCTCGGGCATCTACAGCTTCCTGTTCGGAACGATCCTCGGCATCTCGGATCGAGACATCCTGCTCACGCTGGTGGTCGCGGTGCTCGGCCTGGTCGCGCTCCTGGCGATCGGGCGGCCGCTGGTGTTCGCGAGCGTCGATCCCGACGTCGCCGAGGCCCGCGGCGTCCAGGTCCGCCTCATGTCGATCGCATTTCTCGTCGTCATTGCGCTCGCGGTGGCGATCACGGTCCAGATCGTCGGCACATTGCTCATCTTCGCCCTGCTCGTCGCACCCGCGGCGTCCGCGCTGCAGCTAACCTCCCGGCCGCTGCGCGCTGTCGCGCTCAGCGTGGTTCTTTCGATCGCTTTCACCTGGCTCGGTCTCTCCTTCGCGTACTTCACCGACCTTCCAGTCGGCTTCTTCATCACGAGTCTCGCCTTCGGCGCCTACGTGCTCATTCGGTGGGGAAAGGAGGCGGTCGCCTGATGTCCGTCCAACAGATGCTCGCGCTCGACTTCATGCGCAACGCCTTCATCGCGGGAGGCTGCATCGCGCTCGCCGCCGGTCTCGTCGGTTACTTCGTGGTGCTGCGCAACCAGGTGTTCACCGCCGACGCGCTCGGGCACACAGCGTTCACGGGCAGCCTGGGCGGCCTGCTCGCGGGCCTGAACCTGCTGATCGGTGTTTTCGGGAGCGTCATCGCCGTGGCGATGGCGATCGGGACGTTCGGCGGCCGCGGCCGGGCGCGTGACGTCGCCATCGGAACAGTGTTCGCGTGGATCCTCGGTGTCGGGGTCCTCTTCTTGAGTCTCTACACGACGTCGCGCAGCGGCTCTGCCGGCTCGGTCGGCGTGAGCGTGCTGTTCGGCTCGATCCTTGGGCTGCAGCCGGCCCAGGTCATCGTCGGTTCGGTCACGGGGATCGCGACCTGCGCCGTCACCGTGCTGCTGGCGCGGCCACTGCTCTTCATGAGCGTCGACCCCGACGTCGCGGCCGCGCGCGGCGTCAACACCCGAGCGCTCACGGTGGTGTTCTCGATCGTCGTCGCCGTCACGGTCGCCGAGTCTGTCCAGGCTGTCGGCGCGCTCTTGATCTTCGCCCTGATGGTCACCCCGCCCGCGATTGCACAGAACATCACGGCGCGCCCCTGGCACGGGATGGCGCTCTCAGCTCTGATCGCCCTGATCGCGGTGTGGGCGGGCCTCGTCCTCTCCTTCTATGTGTCGCTGCCGGCGAGCTTCTTCATCACCGCGCTTGCGTTCGGCGGGTACCTGGTCTCGGCGCTGTGGCGCCTCGTGCCCAGGAAGGCGGTGGCGTTTGCCTTGGCGGGTCTCGTCCTCAGCGCATGCGGACTCAGCCCGACGCCGGCCGGATCGACCTCGTCGGGCAAGGTCGAGGTCGTGGCCGCGGAAAACTTCTGGGGCAGCATCGCGGCGCAGATCGGCGGCGACCGCACGCACGTCACGAGCATCATCGTCAACCCCGACACCGACCCGCACGCTTACGAAGCCACGCCGGGCGATGCGCGCAGGATCGCGCAGGCCCAGTACGTGATCGTCAACGGGGCGGGATACGACCCCTGGGCCGGCAAGCTGATCAGCGCGAACCCGATGGCCGGCCGCAAGGTGCTGATCGTGGCCGACCTCCTGGGTAAGCACGAGGGCGACAACCCGCACTTCTGGTACTCACCGACTTATGTCGATCAGGTCGCCGAACGGATCGGCATCGACCTCGGGACTCCCGACCAGGCCACGCAGTTTCGGGTCGCGGGGCTGAAGGACTACCACGACACGATCAACGCGATCAGGCAGAGGTACCCGGGCACGAAAGTCGGTGCGACCGAGAGCATCTTCTCCTACGTCGCGGACGGGACCGGGCTCAACTGCGTGACGCCATACAGCTACCTCAAGGCGATCAGTGAGGGCACTGACCCAAGCGCTGCGGACAAGGCCGAGGTCGAGAAAGAGATCTCGACGAAGGAGATCAAGGTCTTCGTCTTCAACTCCCAGAACTCGACGCCGGACACCCAGGGACTGGTCGACAGGGCGACTGCGAAGGGCATCCCGGTGGTCAAGATCACCGAGACGCTCTCGCCCGCCACAGCCACGTTCCAGGACTGGCAGACCAGTCAGCTGAAGGACCTGCTGCAAGCCCTCGGGGGCTAACCTCCACCAACGTGCGCGGCCCCTATCCCGAGATCGAGCCGTACGCAAGCGGATGGCTCGACACGGGCGACGGCAACCTCATCTACTGGGAGACGTGCGGCAACCCGCGAGGCAGGCCGGCGCTGGTCCTGCACGGCGGGCCGGGTTCGGGCTGCGCGCCCTGGTTCCGGAGGTTGTTCGACCCGGCCGCGTATCGGGTCGTCCTTTTCGACCAGCGCAACTGCGGGCGATCGCGTCCGCGTGCGTCCGACCTCTCCACCGAGCTGGACCGGAACACAACGCAAAACCTGCTCGGCGACATCGAGCAGCTGCGCGCGTCGCTCGGCATCGCCCGGTGGCTGGTGCTGGGCGGCTCGTGGGGATGCGTGCTCGCGCTCGCCTACGCGGAGGCCTTTCGCGATCACGTGTCGGAGCTGATCCTGTTTGGGGTCACGACCGGTCGCAAGGTCGAGGTCGACTGGCTGTTTCGAGGCGGTGTCGCGCGCTTCTTCCCCGAGCAGTGGTCGCGACTGATCGCAGCGGTGCCACCTACCGGACAGGACGGCGACGTGGTGGCGGCGTACGCCCGGCTGCTCGAGAGCCCCGATCCCGAGGTGCGCAGGCACGCGGCCGAGGAGTGGTGTCTCTGGGAATCCGCGACGCCGCACTGGCCCCCGACCCACAGGTTGGACAGGCGATTCGAGGACCCGGAATTTGCGATGTCCTTCGCCCGCATCGTCACGCACTACGTGCGGCACGACCTTTTTCTCGAGGACGACGTTTTGCTCCGGCAGGCCGGCGCGCTCTCCGCCATCCCTGGCGTGCTCGTGAACGGCCGGTTCGATTTCCAGTCACCGATCGCCAACGCGTACGAGCTGCTTCGCGCCTGGCCCCAGGCGAGGCTGGTCATCGTGGACGAGGCGGGTCACCACGCGGAGGCAGGGATCCAGGGCGTCCTGGTCGATGCGACCGACGGATTCAGATAGGAAAGGGGTTGTCGCTCGTCAGGCCCGCGGGTTGGCCCTTCGGGAAGCGCCTGCCCAGCAGCGCGTCGAACCGGCTGAATCCGTCGTTCCTGCGGGTGAGCGCGGCGTACGTCTGACCGAGCGTGGGCGCCGCCGCCCCGACGATCTGCTGCCACGTGAAGTTGAGCTGGAAGCGCAGCCAGTTCAGGAACAGGACCGAGCAGCCGTTGGCCGCCGCGTCCGTGTCGCTGCCGAGGGTGTGATCGACGTAGTTGCGGCGCACGGAGTCCAGCCACACGGACGCCGTCGCGAAGCCGTCGAGCTTTCTGGGATAGGCATCTGTGGCGAGCACGCGCGAAAGACCCTCGCCGTTGCTCGCGCCGCAATCCCAGCCGCGAGCCTGCATTGCCTCGAACACCTCGACGAACTCGGCGACGTTCAAGAACTCGGAGTAGTCGGGGTCGGCGGGGCTCGTCCGGGTGTCGCAGTAGAGGTCGGCTGCGGCGCAGCCGAAGTGGTATGCGCCGCCCGGATTCGAGAACAGGATCACGTTGAACGGCCCCGCTGCGATGCCGCCGAAATGGGCTGCGACGGTCGCGTAGTCGGCCTCGCACCGGGCGAGGACGCCCTGCGCGTCCTGCGCGCCGTCCGCGCCCAGCTCCGGATCGACGTAGACGGCGAAATGGGCGGTGCGGCCGGCGAGGTTGGCCGGCGAGATGAGCTGTGACGGATCTCCCGCCTGGGCGACGGCGACGAAACCGGTGGGTCGGAAAACGCTTGCCATGAACCCAGCCTAAGCGCCGCCGCCGCCCATCTTCATCCTTGACAAGTCGCCCTGCCTCCATATAATCCGATTCTTGTAAGCGCTTACCGGTAAGCGCTTACACTGAGCCGGCAGCCCGTCGGTTGGAGCGCCAGGCCCTGAATGGGAGAACCGAAAAGGCCCAAAGGTCCGCTGACCATCTATGACGTCGCGAGCCGGGCCGGCGTCTCGATCGCGTCGGTCTCCCGGGTGCTCAACGGCCAGGGCAGCCCGCGCGCCGCGACCCGAGAGCGAGTCCTTTCCGCGGTGGCCGAGCTCGGCTTCGTGCCCGACGGCGCGGCCCGCGCTCTCTCCAACGGCCTGAAGGAGGTCGTGGGCGTGGTCTTCCGCCGGGGCGACGAAACCCTCTTCGAAGACGAAGACGAGAGCCTCCTCTTCATCGACGTCATCAACCGAGGTATCGATGTCGCGGCGCAGCGCCGTGGCTTCGACGTCCTCATGAGCTCTGTCGGTTTCAACGACGACAACGTCACGACCCGCATCTCGGGCGTGGCCGGCAAGGCAGACGGCGTGATCCTGCACGACCACATGCTGCCGGCCTCCGGCGTCACCCGGCTGGCGGGCATCGTGCCCATCGTCACCCTCGCCGGCACGCCGGTCCGCGGCGCGATGAACGTCCGCTGCGACAACGAGGCCGGCATGCGTGCCCTCGCGCGACACCTGATCGTCGATCACGGGTACGGCTCGATCGCCTACCTGTCGGGACGGATGGACAGTCCCGACAACAGGGCCCGCTCGCGCGCCCTGCAGCGCGAAGCAGCGGCCCATAGCGTCGAAGTTCGGCTGGGCCCTGACTGGCATGGCAACTACAGCGCGGCCGGCGGCGCGAAGGTCATCGATTCCCTGCTCGAGGCCGGTCATGTCCTGCCCCGCGCGATCGTCTGCGCGAACGACCAGACCGCGCTCGGCGTGATGCATGCGCTGGCGCGCCGAGGCCTGCGCGTTCCGCAGGACGTCGCGGTGACCGGGTTCGACGACGTACCGGTGGCGCGCCACCTCCACCCGCCGTTGACCACGGTGCGCCAGCCGATGCAGGACCTAGGCGCCACCGCCTTCGACGTCCTCTACTCGAAGATCAGCTCCGGCAAGGCCGACGCGGACGTCGTGCTGCCCGTACAGCTCATCGTGCGCGAGAGCTGCGGCTGCACCGGCCGAAAGGGCGTCGGCTAGGCAATGCGTGCAGTCATCCGCAGGCTCGGCGTCTACCTGCTGGCCGCGTGGGTCGCGATCACGGTCAGCTTTCTGCTCCCGCGCGTGGTGCCCGGCAATCCTGTCGCAGGCGCCGTGGCGCGCGCGTCGCAGTCAGGCAACTGCAACCAGCAGTGCGTGATGGCCATCGAAGAGCAGCTGGGCTACAACGTCCACACGCCGCTGTGGGACCAGTACGTCCAGTACCTCGGCAACCTCGCGCACGGCGACCTCGGCCATTCGTGGTCGGAGAACGCCCCGGTAGGCAGCCTTATCGTGTCGTTCCTTCCCTGGACCCTGGTGCTGCTCGGCGTCGCGACCACCCTGAGCTTCCTGGCCGGGAGCGCGATCGGAACCCTCATCGCCTGGCGCCGCGGTTCGTGGGTCGAGCTGATCCTGCCGGCGGCGACGTTTTTTCAATCCCTGCCCTACTTCTTCCTCGGCCTCGTGCTGGTGCTCGTGTTCGGCCAGACCGGAACGATGCTCAGGTGGTTCCCGAGCCTCTTCGGCTACGACATCTTCTCCGTCACGCCGGGATTCAATCTGCCCTACATCCAGAGCGTGATCAGCCATTCGATCCTTCCGGCGACGACGGTGATCCTGGCCTCGTTGGGCGGCTTCATCCTCTCGATTCGCAACCAGGTGATCACGACGATGGACGAGGACTTCGTGGTCGTGGCTCAAGCCAAGGGACTTCGCACTCGCACCGTGATCTGGTACGCCGTTCGCAACGCGCTGCTCCCGGTCGTCGCCAACTTCACGGTCGCGATCAGCCTGGTTGTCGGCGGTCAGATCCTGGTCGAGATCGTCTTCAACTATCCAGGCATCGGCTTTCACCTTTTCGACGCCCTGAGCAAGCTCGACTACACGCTGGTCCAGGGCATATTCGTGGTGATCACCCTGGTGGTGCTGGCGGCAAACCTCCTCGCCGACGTGGTGTACGTGGCCCTCGATCCGCGGGCGCGGCAGGCGGCATGACGCGATGACCATCGACACGAGCCAGGTCACCCGACGCTCCCGCATCCTCCGGCTGCCGCGGTCGCCGAAAGTCATCGCGGGGCTCTTCATCGTCGCGCTGTTCGCAGTCATCGCGGTGATCGGTGGCTGGGCCGCCCCGTACTCGCCCAATGCAACCGACACGCAGAACTGGGTCCAGCACGTGCTCGTCCCGGGCACGGGTGGCGACACAGGCTTTCCGGCCAACTACTACCCGCTTCCCTTCGCGCCTTCGGCGGCGCACTGGCTCGGCACGACCGTCTTCGCGCAGGACGCGTGGTCGCAGCTGCTCGCCTCGACGCAGGCCACGATGTTCGTCGGCCTGCTCGCAGCGGCCATCGCCACCGCGCTGTCGATCCTCTTCGGAGTCACGGCCGGCTACATCGGCGGCGGAACCGACGAAGGGCTGTCCCTCGTCGCGAACGTCTTCCTCGCCATCCCGGGGCTGCCGCTGTTGATCGTGCTCGCCGACTACGTCCCGTCAGCAGGATCGAGCGTCTTCCTTGTCGCGGCCATCATCGCCGTCACGACGTGGGCCTATTCGGCGCGCACGCTTCGCGCCCAGACGCTGTCGCTGCGCAACCGCGACTTCGTCGAGGCGTCGAGGGTGAGTGGCGAAAGCCGGACGCGAATCATCCTGGCGGAGATTCTTCCGAATCTCATCCCGATCGTCGCGGCGTCCTTCTTGTTTACCACCCTGGCGGCGACTTACGCCTACGTCGCCATCTCGTTCCTCGGCCTCGGGGGCTCACCGACCGGGTCACCTGCCGGGCTCTGGAACTGGGGCGAGATGCTGCGCGAGGGATTCGCCAACAACGCGGTGCGCAGTGGCTGGTGGTGGTGGTGGGCACCGCCCGGGATCGCCGTCGCGCTGCTCGGCACGGGGCTCGCGCTCCTGAACTTCGGGATCGACGAGTTCATCAACCCTCGCCTGCGCACGGCCGGCCTCACCGCCCGCGCCGCCAAGAAGGCGGGGATCAGGATCGGCTCGGGCATCGGAGTCACGCCGGTCGCAAGGATCACGCACGCCGCCCCCTCCCGGCCTGCCGCGGACGCGGTGCTCGAGATCCGCGGGCTCTCCGTCGATTACGGGTACGGCGATCAGGCCGTCCACGCCGTGATGGGCTGCGACCTGGTGCTGCGCCGGGGCAGGGTCCTGGGGCTCGCCGGGGAAAGCGGCAGTGGAAAGACCACGCTCGCGCTGGCGGCCATCCGCCTGCTGCGCCAGCCGGCGGTCATCACATCCGGCCAGGTCCTGTTTCACTCGAAGCCTTTCACCGGCGACGGACCCAAGGGCACCATCGATCTGCTGGCCGCGGGCCTGCCGCAGCTGCGTGAGGTGCGCTGGTCCGAGATCGCCGTTGTTCTGCAAAGCGCGCTGAACGCGCTGAACCCCGTCATCACCATCGGCGCGCAGTTCGACGACCTACTGCGCGCGCACCGGCCGCAGATGTCAGCAGACGAGCGCTATGCGCGCGCCGGCGAGCTCCTGGACATGGTCGGCATGAACGCGGATCGCCTCCGGAGCTATCCCCACGAGCTGTCCGGCGGCATGCGGCAGCGGGCCATGATCGCGATGGCGCTGGCGCTCGAGCCGCAGGTGATGATCCTGGACGAGCCCACGACCGCTCTCGACGTGGTCACGCAGCGCGAGATCCTCGAGGAGCTGATGGGCCTGCGCGATCGCCTCGGTTTTGCCGCGCTGTTCATCACGCACGACCTCTCCCTCCTCGTCGAGCTGGCCGACGACATCGCTGTGATGTACGCCGGGCGGTTGATGGAGAGAGCGCCGGCGCGATCACTGTTCCGCGCGCCTCGCCTCCCTTACACGCATGGGCTCCTGCACTGCTTTCCGCCCATGCACGGCAAGCGCGTCCCGATGGAGGGGATCCCGGGGTCACCTCCCGACCTACGGGATCTCCCCTCGGGATGCGCTTTTCACCCGCGCTGCAGATGGGCGCTGGATCGATGCAAGCAGGAGGTGCCGCTGCTGGGACCGATCGACGGGACTAACCGTGAGGTGGCCTGCTGGCTGCACCGCGACGGGGCCGCTCCGCCTCCCGAGCTGTCGCTTCCCGAACCGGCGGCCGCCATGCGGCACGCCGCGATCCAGGTGATCCAGCCATGAACGCCGCGGCGCCGGTCCTCGAGGGCCGCAACCTGACCAAGTACTTCTGGGTCAAGCAGGGTCGGGGCATCTTCGCGCGCCGGGCGCCGGTCCACGCGGTGGACAACGTCTCGGTGAGGCTCGATGGTGGCAAGGTCACGGCGCTGGTCGGCGAGAGCGGCGCAGGCAAGACGACCGTGGGAAGGCTGCTCGCCAAGATCGTCAAGCCGGACGCGGGCAGCATCCTGGTCGACGGGAAACCGGCCCCCGCCGGCCGGCCGCGCTCGTACGCGGCGACCGTCCAGATGGTGTTTCAGGACCCCTTCGCGTCACTGAATCCGGTGCACCGGATCAGGCACCACCTCGCCCGTCCGTTGCAGATCCATCACCTTGCGGGCCCCGACGTCGGCTCGGTGATCGACGGCCTGCTCAGTCGCGTCGCTCTCAAGCCACCCGCGCAGTTCGCCGCCAAGTTCCCCCACGAGCTGTCCGGCGGGCAGCGACAGAGGGTCGCCATCGCCCGCGCGCTTGCGGTCCGTCCGCGCGTCCTGATCGCCGACGAGCCCGTGTCGATGCTTGACGTCTCGATTCGTCTCGGCGTGTTGAACCTGCTTGCGGATCTGCGCGACGAAGAACGCCTCGCGATCCTCTATGTCACCCATGACATCGCGTCTGCCCGCTACCTGGTGGACACCATCGCGGTCATGTACGCGGGCCAGCTGGTCGAGTCTGCTCCGAGTGAGCAGCTGACCGACAGCCCGGCGCATCCCTACACGCAACTCCTGCTCTCCGCTGCGCCCGATCCGGATCGGGCGCAGCCTCCCACTCTCGCGGGAGGTGGAGCGCCGCCGAGCCTGCTCGCGCCGCCCAGCGGATGCCGGTTTCACCCCCGATGCCCCTACGCGATGGATGTCTGCAAACGCAAGGCGCCGCCCAACGTCGCGGTTGCGACCGACCACATCGCCGCCTGCTGGCTGCACGTCGACCCGGCCGAGCGCGAGGCGAGCGAAAACGGAGTGATAGCGACTCGACCACTCGAGACAGAGAAAGCAAAGAGGTGAGGATGGATGGATTTTCGTCTGGCGTTTCGTTCTCCGCCGCCGACTGGTGCCGGGGGAGTGTGGTGGCGTCCGTGTCCCGGTGTCCCCATCAACAGTCCACTGCGAATGCGCAGTGCGTCACGGAGGTGACAGACCTATGAATTGGCGATCTATGGCAGGTCTGCTTGGCGTGGCTGCCCTTGCGGTGGGCGCGTGCCAGCAGTCGAACTCGTCGGCCGTGTCGGGCGGCAAGCCGCTCATCGCTGAGCCGACCACCGGAGTCACTTTCTCGCAGGACTTCAACCCCTATGACTCGAACTCGGTCGCGTCCAGCATGGGCACCCGGAGCATTGTCAACGAGCCCCTGGTCGAGTTCGACGAGCTTGACCCGACGGCGGCCGGAACGCACCCGTGGCTGGCGACAGCCTTCGAGTTTGCCAACGGCGGTAAGGACATCAAGCTCACCATCCGCCAGAACGTGAAGTTCAACGATGGTTCGTCCTTCGGGCCGGCCGACGTGGCCGCGACCTACAAGGTGGTGGCCAATCCGAAAGCCAACCTCTTCGGCGTCCCTGACCAGGCTTCGGACGCGTCGGTCTCCGGCAACACCGTCACGCTTCACTTCACGTCGCCGCAGTACACGTCTCTGTTCACCATCCTCGGCAAGACCTACATCCTCAAAGAGTCGGTGGCCAAGCAGGTCGCGGCCAACCCGACGATGACGATCGCCAACCCGGTCGGCACCGGGCCGTTCATGCTGGCGAGCTACTCGAGCTCGCTGATCAAGTGGAAGCCCAACCCGAACTACTGGGGCGGCACGCCACCTGAGTCCGAGATCGACACGCCGTCGATCGCGACCAACGCCGCGGCCAGCGACGCGCTCGTCAGCGGGCAGCTCGACTGGGCCGGCAACGACATCCCCAACGTCTACGAGAACTTCGTCAACCTGAACCCGCTGACCAACCACGCGTGGTTTGCGTCAGGCTCGACCGTCACGCTCTACTTCAACCTGAACCCCGGCAACGGCGGCGCCACCGGGATCGGTGAGGCTGCCGTCCGCAAGGCCATCAGCTACGGCATCGACCGCAACGCCCTCGCCCTTCTCGGCGAGTCCGGCTACGAGCGAGCGGCAAGCTCCTCCAGCGCGCTCATCCTGCCCAACCAGAAAGCGTTCCTTCCCACCGATGGCACCCTGGCCAACGACCTGTCGACCTCCGGCAACGTGCCGGACCCGGCGGCGGCCACAGCCCAGAAGATGCCCGCCGGGATGGACGTGTACGACATCCTCAAGAACGCCGGCTGGGCTCCACCGGCCAGCTCACACTTCGACAGCGGCACCGGCGTCTTCAAGTCGGGCGGAAACTGCGACGGCACCAACGCCGCCAACTGCTGGACGAAGGGCGGGCAGATCATCAAGTTCTCCGTCTACGACCCGGTTCCGTTCTCCGACTACTGGGAGAACGCCGCCCTCATCTCGCAGGAGCTCCAGCCGCTTGGCATGGACGTCACCACCAAGCCGGCGCAGGGCTACTCGGACTGGAACACCACGCTCACGTCGAACCCCGCCGGATGGCAGACCATGATCCACTGGGGCAACGGCGGCAGCATCCCGTACATCCAGTACTACGACTGGTTCCAGGGAACGGCCGCGGGCCAGGTCGGCTACAAGAACGCCGACGCCACGGCAGCTCTCACCGCGTATGCCAGCACCGACCCCAATGACACAGCAACGCTGTACCCCACCGTTCAGAAGCTCGAGAAGATCATGTCGACCGACGTCCCGTACGCACCGCTTCTCTACGGCGCGGACTGGAACGTCTACAGCAGCGCGAAGTACACGGGCTGGCCGAACCAGTCCCACCCGTACATGAACCCTTCGCCGAGCGACCCGCAGATGGCGTACATCCTCATGCAGCTCAAGCCCGTTTCGTCCTAGAGCGTTTGGCGATTCACCGAAGCGTCCGGCCGGCCTTGTGCCGGCCGGACACCCTGATCAACCAACAAGGAGGCAGTGGATGAGCAGCGCCAACCTTTCGGGTCCCCATGCCGAAGGCATGGGGGAGCGCGAATCTGCACTGGTGGCGCGCCTCAGCCTCGAGCAGAAGGTCCGCCTCCTGACCGGCGCCGACGCGTGGGTCCTCCACGGCGAAAGCGCGGTCGGGCTCCGTCCGATGGTTCTCTCCGATGGACCGGCGGGCGTGCGCGGCGTCCGGTTCGACGCCGCCAACCCTTCGTCGTCGCTCCCCTGCCCGGTGGCCCTGGCCGCCACATGGGACGTCGAGCTCATCGAAGAGCTGACGACGGCGCTCGGCCGAGAAGCTCGGTCGAAGGGTATCGACGTGCTGCTCGGGCCGACCGTGAACATCGTCCGCACGCCGCTGAGCGGCCGTGGTTTCGAATGCTTCTCCGAGGACCCCTTCCTGACGTCGCGCATCGCCGTCGCCTACGTGCGCGGTGTGCAGAGGGCCGGCGTGGGCGCGACCGCGAAGCACTTCGTGGCCAACGACTCGGAGACTGAACGCCGGACCTACGACGCGCGCATCAGCGAAGGCGTCCTGCGCGAGGTCTACCTCGCGCCCTTTGACGCCTGCGTCGCAGAGGGCGGCGTGTTCCTGGTGATGGCCGCCTACAACTCGGTCAACGGCGCGACGATGACCGCCAACTCGCCGCTGCTCCGCGACCTGCTGAAGGGCGAGTGGCGTTTCCCCGGCGTTGTGGTCTCGGACTGGTCGGCCACCACGTCGACGGTGCCCAGCGCCGCGGCGGGGCTCGACCTCGTCATGCCGGGGCCGGACGGCCCGTGGGGGGACAAGCTCGTCGCCGCGGTGCGCACCGGCAAGGTGGCCGAGGCCGAGGTCGACCAGAAGGTCGCGCGCCTCCTCCACCTGGCGCAACGGGTAGGGGCGCTGAACGGCTCAGCGGATGGCGATGGGGCGGGCCACGTGGCGGCGCCGCATGCGGCGCTGATCGACCCGGAGCTGATGCGCGAGGCGGCGGTCAGGTCGTTCGTCCTCCTCAAGAACGAGCGCGGCTTGCTCCCGCTTCCCGCGGGAAGTGTCGAGCGCGTGGCTTTGATCGGCCCGAACGCCATCGAGCCGCAGCTGCAGGGAGGCGGCAGCGTGCGCGTCCTGCCCGTCGTGCGGCCAGGCATCGCAGACGCCCTCCGCGACGCGATCGACGCGCACGTGATCGTCCTGCAGGGCGCGCTGACCAGCGCGACGATCGCCGTGCCGGCGGAGGGGACGCTGCACGACCCTGTCAGCGGCAAGGCCGGCGTCCGGCTCGAGATCCGCGGCGCTGATGGCGCCGTGCTGTACGACGCTCCCCATCCCACCAGCGTCCTCACATGGTGGGACGGATTGCCGGAGGCGGTGCACGTCCACGGTGCAGAGGTCATCATGCGCGCCCGCTACCGCGCCGAGGTCGACGGGCCGCACGTCGTGGGCGCGGCCGGCGTCGGCCAGATGCGTCTCGCTGTGGGCGGATCGGTCGTCGCCGAGGCGACCAGCCTGCCGCCACGCGACGTCGTCGAGGCCCTGTCGCGGCCGCCGGAGCTCCGCGTGCCGGTGCAGATGCAGGCGGGCCACGACGTCGAGGTGCGGGTCGAATACCGGCCCGACCTCCGCTTTGTCACGATGCGGCTCGGCATCGCGCCGCACTGGCAGGACGAGCGTCTGATCGAGCAGGCGGCCGAGGCGGCGGCCGCGGCAGACGTCGCGATCGTGGTCGTCGGTTCGGCGGACGGCACGGAGAGCGAGGGCTACGACCGGGAGTCGATGGCGCTGCCCGGCCGGCAGGACGAGCTGGTCCGGCGCGTCGCCGCCGCCAACCGCAACACCGTCGTCGTCGTGAACTCGGGCATGCCCGTCCTCATGCCCTGGGCGGACGAGGTGGCGGCCATCATCCAGGCCTGGCTGCCGGGTCAGGCATTCGGAGAGGCGCTCGCCGATGTCCTGAGCGGCGATGCGGAGCCCGGCGGCAGGCTGCCCGTCTCGCTGCCCCGGGCCGAAGCCGACTCGCCGGTGCTGCGCGCCCATCCGGACAACGGAAACCTCGTGTACGCCGAGGGCCTGCTGGTCGGGTATCGGGGCTACGACCGGCGGGGGACCGAGCCGCTCTTTGCATTCGGCCACGGGCTTGGCTACACGGACTGGGTGTACCAGTCGATCGAGGCCGCCATGCCCTCGATCGCAGCCGGCGAGGACCTCGAGGTGGTCGTCCGTCTGCGCAACGCCGGCCGGCGAGCGGGGCGCGAGGTCGTGCAGCTGTACGTCGAAGGACCCGGCGGCGACGAGTCGCGACCGGTGCGGACGCTGGAAGGCTTTGGCAACGTGACCGCCGAGCCAGGCGAGGTGGCCGAGGCGCACCTCAAGTTGCGCGGGCGGTCGTTCTCCTGCTTCGATGAAGCGTCGCGAGGATGGGTCACCCCGGCCGGGGAGTACACGATCCGCGCGGGCCGCTCATCGCGCGACCTGAGACTCGAAACGAAGGTGGTGCTGCGATGACGTAGGAAGGCGGGGGAGCGGTTGGCTGTCGGTGGTTTGTTGGTGGAGGAGAGTGAGATGAGATTGCGCAGCATTCGTGTGTTGCTGGTGGCGGGCTTGCTCGCGGTTCCGGCATCGCTGACGACGACAGCGCTCACCGCGAGCTCGGCGCCCTCAAGCAAACCGGACTTCGGATCGAGCGTGCACATCTTCAGCCCGTCGATGGACCAGGCGACCATCCAGGCCGAGCTGGACGCGATCGCTGCAGCGCAGGTCGGCAACCAGTTCGGTCCGCGGAGGGACGCGGTGCTGTTCCAGCCGGGAACGTACGGCTCCGCGCAGAACCCGCTGAACTTCCAGGTCGGCTACTACACGTCAGTGGCCGGGCTTGGGCAGTCGCCGGGCGACGTCGTCATCAACGGATCCGCGTACGTGCGCAATCAATGCGACGCCGGCGGATGCACCGCCCTGGTCAACTTCTGGCGGTCGCTCTCCAACCTGACGATCAACGTCAACACTCCAGGCTTCGGCTGCTACTCCGGGGAGTTCTGGCCCGTCTCGCAGGCGTCGCCCATGCGGCGCGTACAGGTCAACGGCCTCGTCACCCTGATGGATTACTGCACGGGACCTTCCTTCGCGAGCGGAGGCTTCATCGCTGACTCGGCGTTTTCCGGCAGCACGGTGATCAACGGCTCGCAGCAGCAGTGGTTCACCAGGAACAGCTCGCTCGACGGCTGGACGAACGGCGTCTGGAACCAGGTCTTCGCCGGGGTGGCCGGCGCTCCCGCGACCTGCTTCCCGTGTGGCAACCCCTACACGACTCTTCCGACCTCCCCGATCACGCGCGAGGCGCCGTACCTGTACGTCGACTCAGAGGGCGCCTACCGGGTGTTCGTGCCGGCGGTCCAGCGCGACTCATCCGGGACGACGTGGGGCAGCGGTCCGACGCCAGGCACCTCGCTCCCGATCAGCTCTTTCTTCGTCGCGCGGCCGGATGACTCCGCCGCGGCGATCAACAAGGCCCTGCGCAAAGGCAAGAACCTGATCCTGACGCCAGGGATCTATCGCCTCGACCGCGCGCTCGAGGTCTCGCGGGCGGGCACCGTGGTGCTCGGACTCGGATTTCCGACCCTGATCCCGACCGATGGCAACGCTGCCATGAAGACCACAGGCGCCGGCGTCTCGATCAACGGAATTCTCTTCGACGCGGGGGCGGAGCGCTCGCCTGTGCTTCTGCAGGTCGGAGCCGGGCACGAAAACGGCGACGAGGGAGATGAATCCGGTCCGTCGGCGCTGCACGATGTGTTCTTCCGCATCGGCGGGGCGGCGATCGGCAAGGCGACCACCGCTCTGATCGTGAACAGCGACAACACGATCCTCGACGACATCTGGGCGTGGCGCGCGGACCACGGCAACGGCGTCGGCTGGACGAGCAACACCTCGAACACCGGCGTCATCGTCAACGGCGACAACGTGACCGCGTACGGGCTCTTCGTCGAGCACTTCCAGAAGTACGAAGTGATCTGGAACGGCGACCACGGAACGGACGTCTTCTTCCAGAACGAGATGCCCTATGACGTGCCGAGCCAGGCGGCCTGGAGTGAGGCACCTGGGGTCGACGGTTTCGCGGCCTTCAAGGTCGGCGCGGAGGTCGAGTCGTTCCAGGGCTACGGCATGGGCAGCTACAGCTTCTTCAACCAGGGCATAGACATCTTCGCCGAGCGCGCCTTCGAGGTCCCGGACTCGCTGCCGGCGGGCAGCCTCCACGACCTGCTGACGATCTTCCTCGACAAGGTGCACGGCAAGGGTGGCATCCGACACGTGGTCAACGAGACCGGCGGGTCATCGACCGCGGCCAACGCCGACCAGGTCGTACCGGTGGTGAGCTTCCCATGATCGACTGAGGTCGCCGGCGCCCCCGGTTAGTCCGGACGAACCGATGGAATCGCGAACACGATTTCCGGATAGTCCGGACTATCCGGGGATATTCAGCCGAACCTAGTCGACCTCGAGCGGCACGATCTCGAACCGGTTGACGTCGACCAGCCCGCGGTCGGTGATATTCAGCTCGGGGATCACGGACAAGGCCAAAGAGCTCAGGCACATGAAAGGCGCGTCCCACCTCACGCCGTTGCGGCGCAGGATCTCCTCCAGGCCCAGCATCTCTTCGTGCACGGCGCTCAGCGGCGCGTCGCTCATGAGGCCGGCAACGGGCAGCGCGAGCTCGGCCTTGACTTGACCGCCCTCGGCGACCACGACGCCGCCGCCGATCTCGGCAAGCCTTCGCGCGCAGACGAGCATGTCCGCATCGTCGACGCCCATCACGACGAGGTTGTGCGCGTCGTGGGCGACGGTGGAGGCAAACGCGCCGCGCTGCAGCCCCACGTTGGTTGCGAAGCCGAGGCCGATCCTCCCCGTCGCGTGATGGCGCTCGATGACGGCGATCTTCACCAGGTCTCGCGATGGGTCGGCGACGAGCTCGCCGTCGCGCGCGGTCGGCGCCAAGACCTCGTTTCCCGTCACCAGCTGGCCTGGCATCACGCGTATGACGCGGATGTGACGTGCGCGCCGGCGCACCTTCAGGCAGCCGTCGGCGAGGGGACCAACGTTCACCGTCTGGCGCACCCACTCCGGGATGTCGATCGGCTCGTGGCGCGGCTCGACACCGCGCTTCAACACGGCGCGAGGGCGGAAGGTGCGCAGGTCGTCGAGCACGACGATGTCGGCCTGGTATCCCGGCGCGATGGCGCCGAGGTGTGTGAGGCCGTGGTACTGCGCGGGGTTGAGCGTCGCCATGACCAGAGCGTCTTCGGCCGTCACGCCGTGCTCGACGGCCACGCGCAGCATCTGGTCGATGTGCCCTTCGTCCACGAGAAACACGGGCTCGCGGTCGTCGGTGCAGAACATGCAGCGCTCTGGGCCGAGCCGGAGGACGAGCGGCAGGAGGTCGACCAGGTTCCGCGCCGCTGAACCTTCGCGCAGCATGACCCACACGCCGAGGCGCCGCTTCTCGAGCGCCTCTTCGATGGTCGAGCACTCATGGTCGGATCGGATTCCAGCCGCAACGTAGGCGTTGAGCGCTCGTCCCCGAACGCCCGGCGCGTGTCCGTCCACGTGCTCGGTCAAGCCAGTCTCGAGCTTGGCCAGCTCGGCGGGCCGGCCCTCGATGACGCCTGGGAAGTTCATCATCTCGGCTACGCCGATGGTGCGGTGCCTGCGCAGCAGGCCGGCAAGGTCGCCCTGGCTGAAGGGACGCCGGGGCGATTCGAGCGGTGACGCCGGCACGCTGGAGGGCGCCATCACGAACACGTCCAGCGGCACCAGCTCGCACGCGTCAAGGAGCCAGTGGACGCCGTCCGTTCCGAGCACGTTCGCGATCTCGTGCGGGTCGGCCACCACCGCGGTCGTGCCGTGCGGCAGCACCGCTCGGGAGAACTGATCGACCATCAGCTTGGACGACTCGATGTGGACGTGGGCGTCGATGAAGCCCGGCACCAGGTACGCGCCGCCGACGTCCATGGTCTGACGTCCCTCGTACGAACCCAGGGCGGCGACGAAGCCGTCGGCGATCGCGACGTCGGCGTCCATCCACTCGCGGGTGAAGACGGAAAAAACCTTCCCGCCCGACAGCACCAGGTCAGCCTGCTCGTCGCCCCGAGCCACCGCGAGGCGCCGCGAGATCATTTGACAGGAGAGTATTGCGCACCGCTACACTCACTGGAGCCGTGCGCATCTCGAAGTTCGCTCGCATCCTCACGTGGCGACGGGCCATCGACAACGCCGGCTGCCACAGCTGCCTCTGTAGTTAGCCGGCACCGCGTCCGTCTGACTTCGAAACTCAATCTCAAGGAGGCAGTACGCCATGAGCGTCACCGACGATCTCGTCCGCAACAACGAGTCCTATTCGCGTTCGTTCCACAAGGGCGACCTACCGCTGCCGCCCGCCAAGCACGTCGCCGTGCTCGCCTGCATGGATGCACGCCTCGACGTGCACAAGATCCTCGGCCTGCAGGAAGGCGACGCACACGTCATCCGCAATGCGGGCGGCGTGGCCACGGACGACGCGATCCGATCGCTGACGATCTCACAGCGCCTGCTCGGCACCAGGGAGATCATCCTCATCCACCACACCGACTGCGGAATGCTCACCTTCAAAGACGACGACGTGAAGGGCAAGATAGAGTCCGAGACCGGCATCCGTCCCCACTTTGCCCTCGAAGCGTTCGGCGACCTGGAGGACGACGTCCGGCAATCGATCGCGCGGATCAAGGCAAGCCCGTTCATCCCGAACAAGTCGAACATCCGCGGCTTCGTCTACGACGTCAAGACCGGGCGGCTGAACGAGGTCGGGGTCCCGGCCGCGGCGACCGCCTAGCCCCAGCGGGGGCGCTGCTCGGCGACGACGGCCTCGGCGGCATCGATGAACTGTTCGATGTCGGGCTCGGCCATCGGTGTCGACAGCGCCCCCATCGCACGGGGCGCGATCAGAACGCCATGGTTGACGAGTCCCAGGAAGAACTCGCGTGTCCTTTTCTTGTCCGCCCGCGCGACGCCTCGGTAGTCGACCACCGGCTCGTCGGTGAAGTGGAGCGCGAACAGCGATCCCACCGAGTTGACCTGGACTGGAACGTCTTGAGGGGCGAAGACCTCGACCAGAAGCTCCGCCACGCGCTCGCCCTTACGGTTCAGCTCCGCGTACACGTCGGGCGTGAGCTCGGTCATGGTCGCGAGACCGGCCGCCATGCCCAGCGGGTTGCCGTTGTAGGTGCCGCCCTGCGCGATGCCGCCCTCGCGACGGGGATCGAGCAGCTCCATCACGTCGGCTCGGCCGCCGAACGCCGCGACCGGCAGACCGCCCCCGATGATCTTGCCCATCGTCGTGAGGTCCGGTGTGACGCCGTACATCTGCTGTGCCCCGCCCGGCGCCAGCCGCAGCGAGATCACCTCGTCGAAGATCAACAGGATCCCGAGCTCGTGCGTCACGTCGCGGAGCCGGCGCAGGAACTCAGGCGTGGCCGCGATCACACCGCCCGCGCCGATGACCGGCTCGAGGATGACCGCGGCGACCTCGGCCGCGTGCGCGCGGAGGATCGCCTCGGCGGCGTCCGGATTGTTGAAGGGCAGCACGACCGTCTGGGCAAGGACCCAGTCCGGCGTGCCGGCCGAGTCCGGCCGAGCGATGGGAGCATCAGGCGGTCCCGCCTCCGCGACGGCCGGATGCGTGCTCACCTCCGCGTAGTCGTGAGTGCCGTGGTAGCCGCCCTCGATGCGCGCGATCTTCGGCCGGCCCGTGTGGGCGCGCGCCAGCCGCATCGCAAACATCGTCGCCTCGGTGCCGGAGTTGCAGAAGCGCACGGCGTCGAGGCTTGGCACGCGCTCGCACAGGAGCGTGGCGAGCTCCACCTCGATGCGGTTTGCGGCCGCGAATCCGGTGCCACGCGCCGCCTGGTGGCGGATCGCCTCCACGACCTTGGGGTGCGCGTGGCCGAGGATCATCGCCGTGTAGTTGCCGAGCATGTCGATGCGCTCTGTGCCATCGACATCCCACACGCGACATCCGTCACCGCGCTCGATGTAAAGCGGATACGGATCGAAGTACGTCGTGGTCCGCGTGGTGCCGCCCGGCATCACAGCGACGGCTTTTTCGTGCAGCGCCCGCGAGCCGGGAGTCGCTGCGCGATAGGTCGCCTCCGGCCCTTCAGTCACTGCCGGTTACCATACAGGCGATTCGCCTGAACACCGGCCCCACCCGCTCAACGCTCAGTCACCTCGAGGGGGGTCTGTCCGGGAGACGCTATTCGGCCGATCAGTTGATGGGCCTCGATCCCGCCGACCAGCGGCCGCTCCTTGCGCGCTACGACGTGCCGCTGGCCGCTGGCACGCTCAGCCGCGAGTCAATCGCCGCGCGCGCGTCCGGCGGCCTGTGGCGATGGCGTGAGCTGCTGCCGGTGCGGCGGTGGGAGTCCGTCCTTTACATGGGGGAGGGCGGGACGCCTCTTCAGCCGGCCCGACGGTGGGGCGATCGCATGGGCCTGCGCCACCTGAGCGTCAAGCGCGAGAGCCTCAATCCCACGGGCTCGTTCAAGGCGCGGGGGATGGCCGTCGCCGTCAGTCGCGCCGTCGAGCTCGGTGCTCGCCACCTCGTGGCGCCGTCCGCTGGAAATGCGGGAGGGGCGCTCGCCGCGTACGCCGCCATGGCGGGCGTCCTGGCGACGGTGATCATGCCCGCGGACGCGCCGGCCGCGAATCGGGACGAGGTCCTCGCGACCGGCGCCCGACTGGTGCTCCTCGACGGGCTGATCAGCGACTGCGGCAGGCTCGCGCGGATCATCGCCGATGAGACCGGCGCCTTCGACATGAGCACGCTGAAGGAGCCTTACCGCGTGGAGGGCAAGAAGACGATGGGGCTCGAGATCGCAGAGCAGATGGGGTGGAGGCTGCCCGACGCGATCGTCTATCCGACCGGCGGGGGGACAGGGATCGTCGGCATGTGGAAGGCCTTCGACGAGCTCGAGGCGCTCGGTCTGGTGGGCGCGGACCGCCCGCGCATGTACTGCGTGCAGGCGGAGGGCTGCGCGCCCATCGTCCGCGCCATTCAGGACGGGGCGCGCTTTGCCGTGCCATGGGAGAACGCGGCCACCGCCGCCGCCGGCCTGCGCGTGCCGTCGGCGGTCGGTGACTTCCTGATCCTGGAGGCGGTTCGCAAGTCGGGAGGGGGAGCGATCGCCGTCTCCGAGCGGAAGATGGTGGACGCGCAGCGCAGCCTCGCGGGGTGGGGGCTCGGCTACGCGAGCCTCGAGACCGCGGCCGCCGCGGCCGGTCTGGAGGCGCTCGTCGAGTCGAGGTCCATCCAGGGCGGCGACTCGGTGGTGCTGTTCGACACGGGCGCCGGCTTCAAGTCCGAGCCGCCCTCATCCTCAGCGCCCGCGCCGATCCCTAACGACGAAGGCTTGTGGAGGGAGAAGGTCCTGCCGGAGCTAGGACGCGCGCCTTAACCCGGCGAGCGTCCACAGGACGCCTGTCTCGTCCAGCACCGGCCGCAGCCCGTGGTCTCTTGCCGCAGCCATGATCTGTGTCGGCGGGTGGACGAAGATGTGGAATTCGCGCCGCGTCAGCCGGAGCACCAGGTTGCTGACGCCCAGGCCCATGCGCGTCCACCATGTTCGTCTCGGATACGTCATCACGAGCAGCTGCCGGGCGTGGTCGGCCGCCGCGCCGGCGAGGCGCCGCATGTCGGGGTAGCAGCAGAGCACGCGGTTCAGGACCACGACGTCCGCCGTCTCGACCTCGGGCGCAGCCTCGACGAAGTCCATCACCCTCCGCTCGACGCGATCGGCAAGCCCCGCCTCACTGAGCAGGTCGCGCGCCACCTCCTCGTAGGTCGGGGTCAGCTCGACGCTGACCGCGCGCGCGGCGCCGGCCTTGAGGAGCTCGATCAGGATCGCGCCGATGCCACCTCCGACCTCGATCACGGTTCGGCCCTCGACGCCCTGCGCCTTCACGAAGTCGACGATTCGCCGCGACGTCGCGTCCAGGCCCTTGCGCCGGTAGCGCCTCGCCTCGGACCGGGCGCTGCGCTCACTGAACACCCAGCGGTATCCCTTGGGCGAGCAGCAGTCGCTCATCAGATCCAGCCGCGGCGGTGGAACAGCCAGAGCTGGATTCCGGTCGCGATCAGCATGGTCAGCACGCCGACCCCAAATGCCGCGTATGGCGTTTCGAGCACCTGAGTCAGGTACGCGAAGTTCATCCCGTAGAAGCCGGTCAGGAAGCTCAGGGGCAGGAACAGGCTCGCGATCACGGTCAGCGCCTTGGTCGTTTCGTTGACGCGGTTCGAGACCGTCGAGAGATACACGTCCATCGCGCTCGACAGCAGGTCGCGCAGCGAGTCGACCGTCTCGTACTGCCGCGTGATGTGGTCGTAGACGTCGCGGTAGTAGAGGGTCATGTCCTGCTGCTGAAGGTGAACGCCGTGCGTGATCAGGCGCTGGAAGACATCTCGTTGTGCGCCGAGCATCACGCGCAGCTCTGTCACCGAGTGTTTCAGGTTGTAGATGGCCCCGAGCGCCTGCGGCGATGCTTTCTCCAGGATCTGGTCTTCGAGCTGGTCGACCTCGTCGTCGAGCTTCTCGAGCACTGGAAAGTTCGCGTCGACCATCGTGTCGATCGCCATGTAGGTGAGGAACTCAGGCTTGCCGTGCGTGAGCTCCGGCGTCTTGTGGATTCGCTCTTGCAGCTCCTTGAGCTGCGGAGAAGGCTGCTCGTGCACCGTGATGAGGTAGTGCGCGCCGACGAAAAGATGGTGCTCGCGGAGCGCGACCTCGCTGCCTGCCCAGTCGGCGACGAACAGAACCGCGAAGTTGTAGTCCGGGTACTCGTCGAGCTTCGGCCGCTGGTTCTGGTGCCGGATGTCCTCGATCGTCAGCGAGTGGAATTTGAACGTGGTCTCCAGAAGGTGAAAATCCGACTCGTCAGGCGCCTCGATGTCGAGCCAGAAGCCGGTCTCGTGGGCCTCCTTGAAGCACCGGACGATCTCGTCTGTCGCCGTTGACTCCTGCCTGCCCTGAATCGTGATCAGTGTCCTCATGGCTTCTTCGCTCCTGACGCCGCCGCGGCGACCCCGAGCGCGATGTAGGTCGCCGCGGCGAACCTTCCGGTGCGGCGCTGCGCGACCCGGCTCTGGATGAAGCGGCGTGACAGGGCGGAGGCCGTGAGCACGTAGGTTGCATCGACCGCGATCGCGATGCCGATGTAGACGGCGCCGAGCACCGCGACCTGCGGGGCGATCGGTGCGGCGGGGTTGAGGAACTGGGGCAGGAACGCGACGGCGAACACCGCGACCTTGGGATTGAGCAGCTGGGTCACGACACCCTGGGCAAAGATGCGGATCAACGGCGCGGCTCGCGGCGTCTCCACGACGTCAGCCGCTCGCCAGCGCTGGACGCCCAGGTAGATCAGGTAGGCGGCGCCGGCGAAGCGAAGGAAGGCAAGGGCTGCCACCGAAGTGGCCAGGAGAGCTGCGAGACCGGTGCCCACAGCCGCGATCCAGACGAGCTCACCCGACTCGATCCCGAACATGGACGCGAAACCCGCCCTCCGGCCCTGGGCGAGGCTGCGAGCGGCCACGTACAGGACGCCGGGGCCGGGCGAGGCGGTGAGCAGCAACGTGGCCAGGGCAAAGAGCAGGAGCGTTGTGATAGTCGGCATACGGGGATCAATCTAAGGCGTCCAGCCCGCGCCGCGGGCCGAATGCCTCGTCGTCCAGCTAGTGGCGGTCGGGCTCCGACATCTCGTCGATCGCGATCGCAACGCACAGCATCAGGACCTCGTCCTGGCCAGGTGCGATGGCGATGCCGTACATGAGCGCAGCCGCGAACCACTGCTTCGAGACAGTCGCCACAACCTGGTCGCCCGAGGTGATCTGGAACTCGTGGTTGAGGATGTCGCCCTGGGCCTGGAGCTCGCCATCGCCCGCGATGTCGACTGTGAAGTGCTGGCTCAAGACGCTGAACAAAGCCTTCCTGACCGTGGCGACGACCTGGCCGCCACGCTCGATGTCCATCGTCCGGCGAAGGGTCAGCATCTCCGCCTGCATCCGCGCCACCTCGTTCCCGTTGGCGTCCTGCAGGGCGAAGGTCTGGGTCAGGATGAGGACCTTGCCGTCGAGCTTGTACACGTTCTGGCCCTGCGCGTTCTGGACCCAGAAGTCCTCGCCGATCGCCACCAGCTGGCGGCGGAGCTGATAGGTCGACCAGCCCGAGACGGCCATCGCGCTCGGAAGCTTATTCGTAACGCAGGGCCTCCGCCGGCGCGACCTGAGCCGCCGCGCGTGAGGGCAGGTACGTCGTGAGCAGCGTGGCCAGGTACGACCCGACGAGGATCAAAACGATCTCCAGGACCGGCACGTGGAAGGTCACGGCGCCAAAGGATTGGTTGGTGACGAAGAACGTGTACGACTGCCAGATGCCCACCAGCGCTCCGATCAGAAGCCCGAGCACCGCGATGAAGCTGGACTCGAGCAGGAAGGAGCGCTGCACCATGGACCTGCGATAGCCGAGCGCGCGCAGCATCCCAATCTGCTGCCACCGTTCCACGACGGCGCGGGTGCTGATCACGCCCAGTCCGGCGATTCCGACGATCAGGCCCAGGGCGAGGAAGCCGGTCATGAGCTTCAGCAGGGAAAGCACGCCGCCAACCTGCTGCGCCAGCTGGTCGGCCACGACCACCGGCTCCATCTGGTACGGAGCAAGAAGGCGTCCGAGGTCGAGCCGCGCCCTGGTCACGTCGACGCCCGGCCGCAGCGAGAAGTAGTAACCGGTCGGCCGCAGCGCCTGCGAGTCGAAGAACCCGCTCTGCTGCGCGGTGCGCGTCGAGATGTAGAGCCCGCCCCAGGTGTTGTGCGGCATGAAGCCGATGATGGTGAGGCGCCACGGCGTGCCATTGGGCCCGCTCTTGAAATCGTTCGCCTGCACCTGGACGGGCTGGAAGCTCGCGTCCGACCGCTTGACTCCGGTGATGACGGGCTGCCTGCCAGTCGAGGCGTCCAGCAGACCCGCGTCCGCCACCGCGTAGCCGGGGTGGTCGCGTACCGCGTCCCACACCGCGCGGTCGGTGCTGTAACCGGCGGCTCGAGGGGCGATCGCAAACGCGGCGTTGTTGAGGAACCCATCATCGACCGCGTGCAGGCCAGTGCCGTCGATCCGCCCGTTCTGGGGCGCCTTCACAGACCCGTCGGGCTGCACCTGGATCAGCTGGACTCCGCTCGAGCTGTCCTCCCAACCGACGCCCTTGACGTCGGCGGCGGTCGCCGCGTTGGCGCTCACCTGGGAGGCGAGGTCCGCCGGGTAGGCGGTGCTCGAGGACAGGCTGAAGTTGCCGTCGGGCGTGCCGGCCACGATCTGCCAGCCGCCGGATTGCTCCGCCGCGTTGGCGAAGTTCTGCACCAGGACGTTCTGGAACACCGACATGAAGACGACCATGAAGGTCACGATCCCGAACATGGCCACCGCCATTCCAGTGCGAAACTTGGTCGACATCGGGTAGGCCATGCTGGTTCGCGTGATCGGTGCGAGGGCCGCAATCCGACCGGTGAAGAACATCACGCCGCGAATCAACAGGTCGCTGTTGAACATCACCAGCCAGATCACACCGAGCAGCACCATGAGCGCGGACAGGGCGAACACCTCGGGTCCACCGCGCATCTGGTCCAGCTGCACGACGTGCTCGAGCGTTCCGCGTGAGCCGAGGTGGATCAGCTTCTCGACCCGGCCGAACGGCTGGCCCCAGTACACGAGCAACCCGATGGCGGACAGCGTGAAACCCGCCCGTGCAGCGATGGCGTAGCGGAGGCGGGCGAGGGTGAGGATCCACCGGACAAGCAGGCCCGCGCCGATGATCACGAGCGACGCGCCAGCAAGGTAGATCAGCTCGATCTGGGCCTGGCTGCCGAAGAACGCGACCACCACGCCGAGGAGGATGGTCATGGGACCCCGGCGGAAGAGTCCCCACCAGAACGACCAGATCGCCCCAAGTACCCCGAGCGTAAGCCGGCTGAGAAACACGAGGACGTGGCCGTGGAACAGCTGCTTGACCCCAAGCCACGCGGTGCGGAAGACGTTCAGGAACATTCCGCCCAGTCCGGGGTCTCGGCGCTCGCTCTCGTCGAGGTCGCGGATCGCGGCCACGATGTTGAGGCGGCTGACGCGGTAGGCGGAAACGCTCACGACCACGAAGGTGAGGAGGATGCCGAGGCACGCCGCGATGACCAGGCTCGTCCATTCCACGTGGTACTGGAACGAGAAGCCGGGATAGAAGCTGCTGAAGATCGTGGACAGCACACCGATCATCACGTAACCGACGACGACGCCGAGCACGATTCCGATCGCGGTGGCGCCGAGCGTGTACGCCATTCCCTCGAAAAGGAACATCTCCGTGAGGTGGCGGCGCTTGAGTCCGACGGCGCGACTCATGCCCATCTCGGCGCGCCGCTCCGCGGCGAGCATGACGAAGATCAGGAAGATCAGCAGGACGCCCACGCAGATGGAGAAGAAGCTCACCGCGAGGAGGGCCCCCGTGATGATGATGCCGCTCTCCTGCGCGAAGACGACGGCGTCGGCCTTGTAGGTCTGGAACTGCGAGATGTTCAGGCGGATGACGATCGCGTCGAAGTTGCTGAGCTGGTCAGGCGCGCCGGCCTCGATGGCCCTGGCCACCAGCTTCTGCACATCGGGGCTGCCGACGGTCGCCTTGAACTCGGGGGTCACGCCCGGCTGCTGCATCGCCGTCAGCAGCGCGGCCATGCCCTGCTGGGTGGAGTCGGCCGCCGTCGCGTGCTGCAGGGCGGTGCTCACCGCCGGCCGGCTGAGGAGCGACTTCAGGTCTGACGCCGCCGCCGTGTCGACGTGCAGCGCTGTCAGGCGGGCGTTGAGTGCTTGTTCGACGTTCTGCAGGTCGCTCGGCGCGACCGATTGGGCCACGGCCTGCGACAGGATGCGCACGACGAACCTGTTGGACATGAGCGACTTGAACTCGGCGGTCGGTGCCGGCCTGTTCAGCTCGTTCAGCAGCTGCTGGCTGAGCTGCTTGTCGGGGTCCAGGAAGCTGGCATTGTCGCGAACCTTCGCCACCTGCGCCTTGATCGTTTGCGTGTCGACATAGACCCAGAGGTCCTGCGCGCTCTGCTGGTCCGTGAGAGCGGCGCGCATGTGCCGCGTGACCTCGTCACCGGTCGCACCCTGCGCTCCGAGGTCATCGAGGCCGCCGGTGCCGTTGAAATGGACGAAGATCACGTTGTATCCGGTTGGGCGGTCGATCAGCGTGCGCAGCTCGGCGAGGGGCAGCAGCACGGAGTTGACGATCGGTCCGTGCACCGAGATGCTGGGGTTGACCTCGGTGTCGAGGATGCCGCGGATCGTGGTGGTGACGGGGTGGCCGGCCACGTAGAGCTGGAGCTGGTCTCCGACCTTTGCCGCCAGGTGATCCGCCAGCGAGCTTCCGACGATGACGTCGGACGGTCCGAGGCTCGCGACGTCCAGTGTGCCGCCCGACTTCGAGTGCAGGGGGCCCCAGGTGGATGCGAAGTCCGTGCCGATGCCCCAGATCGCGACGTTCTCGGAGCTGGTCTGGCCCGAGCTCACGTCGAGCATCGACCCCGGAGTGACGATCGCGCCCGACGTGGCGGCGACGTTGGAGTCGCTCCGCGCCGTGGCGATCGCAGAGTTGGCCTGGTCGGTGGTGAAGAAGTCGGCGTCGGTCATGCCCGCGCCCTGGACGTCGGTGCTCGTCGTGCGAGTGATGGCGCCGTCGATTGCCGCGATCTGGCGCATCTCGATCGCCTGTAGCGAGTAGTTCGAGGTGTCGCCGACCGCCAGGGAGGCGGTGATGATCAGCGTGGCAAGCATCACGCCGAAGACGATCAGGACCGACTGAGCACGGCGGCGAGGGATGTTGCGCAGCGCCATGCGAAGGAGGATGCGGTGGAACACGGCGAAGACAAGAAGCACGAGGAGGATGACGCCGACCGCGCCGGCCATCCACTCCGCCGCGGTGATCGGGGGGATGCCCAGCGCGTTAGTCATGGCGTGCCAGCTCCCTGGATGTCGGATAGTCCGGACTGACCGAAGTTCTGGCCGCGGTCGCTCCGCGATGGTCCGGACCATCCGGGGCGGTGATGGTGTCCGAGGTGATCTGTCCATCGCGCATCCGGATCAACCGCATGGCGAGGGAGCCGACCTCCTCCGAGTGAGTCACCCAGACAAAGGTCTGGTCGTTCTGCTTGTTCAGCTCGACCATCAGGTCCATGATCCCGGCGCTGGTCTCGCTGTCCAGCGCGCCCGTGGGCTCATCCGCCCACACGATCTGCGGTTTGGTCGCGAGCGCACGGGCGATGGTGAAGCGCTGGCGCTGACCGCCGCTCATCTCCGCGGGCCGGTGGTTCGCCCACTCGCCGACGCCGACCAGGTCGATCGCCTCCTGGGCTCTCTTGCGCGCCTGCGAGGACGGCACGCCGGCGACCAGCATCGGCAGCTCGACGTTCTCCACGCCGGTGAGCACGGGCAGCAGGTTGTAGGTCTGGAAGACAAAGCCCATCGCGCGCGCGCGGAAGTCGGTGCGCTGGTTGTCGGTCAGCTCCTTCAGGTCCTGGCCGGCGATCTTGATCGTCCCGGCGTCGATCACATCGAGACCGCTGAGGCAGTTGAGGAGCGTCGTCTTGCCGCAACCGCTCGGCCCCATCACGGCCACGACCTCTCCGCGGCGCACCACGAGGTCGATGCCCCGCAGCGCTTCCACCTTGTGGCCGCCCGCGTCATAGCGCTTCCAGACGCTCTTGGCGTCGATGATCCGGTGGTTGTCGTCCAGGTTGGGTTGCGCTTTGCGCTGAAACATGCGCGGATCGTCGCGGTCGCGTATTGCCGATCTGTGGCGCGTCTGTGTCGGAAAGAGTGTTTTTAGGTTTCGGGGTTGAAGCGGTAGCCGACGCCCCACACGGTGACGATCTGGTCGCCGAGAGTCCCGAGCTTCTTGCGCAGCCTCGTCACGTGCGTGTCGACGGCCCGATCGAAGCCGTCGAAGTCCGTGCCCCAGATGCGCTGGACGAGGAACTCGCGGCTGAACGCGCGGCCCGGATTGGACACCAGCACCGTCAGCAGCTCGAACTCCTTGCGGGTCAGATGCATGGGCACGCCGTCGAGAGTCGCAACACGCGAGGTGCCGTCCACCACCAGCCCGCCCACCTGGATTCGCTCGGGTGGACCGCTGCCCTGGCGCCGGCCTTCGAGGTCGACGCGCCGCAGCATCGCCCTCACCCTGGCCAGCAGCTCACGCAGGCTGAAAGGCTTGACCAGGTAGTCATCGGCTCCGACCTCGAGGCCCAGCACGCGGTCGACCTCGTCGCCCCGCGCCGTGACCATGATGATGGGCATGAGGTGCTGCTGGCGCAGGCGGCGGCACACGGCGAGCCCGTCCATGTCGGGCAACATCCAGTCGAGCAGCACGACGTCCGGCACGCGTCTCACCACGGCTGACATCGCCGACGCGCCCGTATGCGCGACCACGACCTCGTGCCCGTCCGCGACCAGCCGGTCGCGCATCACCTCGCTGAGGTCGACCTCGTCTTCGACCACGAGCACCAGCGACATCAGTCGAGCGGCGTCACGCGCGGGCCAGCGTCACGGTGAAGCGGCTGCCTTGCCCGGGCACGCTGTCCACGCTGAGGCGGCCACCCATGGCGTCCACCATCTCGCGCGCGATCGCCAGACCGAGCCCGAAGCCGCCGGTGGCGCGCGAGCGCGACTCGTCGGTGCGGTAGAAGCGCTCGAAGATCTTTTCCTTTTCCTCGGGTGCGATCCCCGGCCCCGTGTCAGAGACGCTCACCTCGACCGGTCCGGTCTCCAGCGGCTTGACCTCGATCGCCACCAGCCCGCCTTCGGGCGTGTGCGTGATCGCGTTCCGCACCAGGTTCATCAGGACCTGGGCCAGCCGGCCGCGATCGGCCAGCACACTGGGCGCGCCGTCCGTGTTGCAGAGGAGCTGGATGTGCCGCTCGCGCCAGGCGAGCGGCGCCATCGCGTCGTGCACCTGGGTCGCGACCTCGGCCGGGTTGACCGGACCGACGTCGAGGTGCAGCGTGCCGGTGTCGGCGCTGGCGAGGGTGAGCAGCTCGTCGACGAGTGAGGCCATTCGGTCGGTCTCCCGGTTGAGCACCTCGAGGTAGCGGCGGCGGTCATCCTCCGAGGGCTCGTCGCGACCGTCGCCGCGCAGTGTGTCGACGTGGGCGCGGATGGTGGCCAGCGGGTTGCGCAGCTCGTGCGACACGTTGAGCACGAGGTCGCGCCGGCTGCGGTCGGCGACCTCCGCGCGCTGGTGCTCCGCGGCGGCCTCGGCGCGAGCCGCGGCCAGCGCCGCCTGGGTCTCGCTCATGCCAAGCATCACGCGGACGAACCACACCTGGAGCCGCGCCAGCCACCGCGCCACGTACAGCGTCCCCAGCAGGAGGACGGCGCACCCCAGCGTGCCGCCCAGGCCGACGATCGGCAGCGCGGGCGGGACGTTCGCCTGGGCGCCGGCCACCAGGGCCACGAGCACCGTCACGCAAAACGTGATCGCCAGGCTGATTGTGCCGAGGGCGCCCAGCAGCAGAGCGGTCCAGACGACCAGGCCGGCCCCCAATCCCACCGTCGCCTCCACCGCGACGAAAGCCAGGCTCTTCCAGGTGACCGGATTGGAGAGGACGTCCGCCACGCGGCGGCGCCAATCCCGATCGGGCGGTCGCTCGGGCGCCATCGGGGTCAGGCGCGCGCCGAACCAGGACGTGGCCATGGCCCTCTCGGTCACGACCCCGCCCCATATGGCCATGGCCGCCGGGATGATCAGGACGAGGCTGAACACGTTCTCGAGGCCCCGAAAAAAGATGAACGCGAGAATGCCCGAGTACACGAGGGCGAGCGGAAATCTGAGCAGGACGTAGGCAAGGCTCGTGTAGGTCTTGCCGTCGACCACGACGGAGAAAATTCGTCGCACCGCGGACATCGACTCTAGGCCGGGAGTGTGGCGGATCTGCGCCGAAACCGTCGACGAACGAGCGCGAGCGCCGCCGATGCGGCGCTCGCCTGCGGACTAGCGTTCGGCCGTCACAGCCCGGTGGCCAGGCTCATCCACGAAAAGATCTCACGCGGTGCGGATTGGCTCGCGCTTGATCATGTGCAGGAGCGCCACGAGGACGACCGCGCCGATGAACGCCACGATGAACGAGATCACCAGCCCGCTCGGCCCTACTCCGAAGATCAGCGAGAAGATGAAACCGCCCACAAACGCCCCGACGACCCCGAGCACGATGTCCCACAGGATCCCGTACCCGTGGCCGCTCATGACCTTGCCGGCCAGCCAGCCGGCGATGGCCCCGAGGATCAGAAACCCGATCAGATGCATATCCGAAGACCTCCCCGTGAATGTGGCGCGCCGCAAGGCGTGCTCAAGGTGTTAACCCAGATCTCGCGCCGCGTACCTGAGCCGGCCGCCGGGCGGCTCGGGAGGTCCGCCCGGCCCTGACTGAAGTGGTATTGACCACTTGTCCAATCTGTGCTTAACTTGCGGCGTGGATCGGGCTGGAGGGCAATACCACTTCCGATGAGCAAGCAGGAGGAGACGCGCGACCGCGTCCTGGACCTGGTCGAGGCGCTCGAGGTGGGCGATCCGATTCCCGCCGAGCGCCAGCTGGCCGTCGACCTCGGCGTCTCGCGGCTGACCCTCCGCGCGGCCCTCGACGAGCTGGTCCGCGACGGCTACCTCGACCGCCGCCACGGCAGCGGCACCTACGTGACGGAGCCCAAGATCGCCCAGCCGCTGACGCTGACCTCGTTCAGCGACGACATGCGGCGGCGCGGCATGACCCCCGGCAGCCGCACGCTCGAGCTGACCACCACCGTCGCGGGTGCCCGTCTGGCCCATCGCCTCGGGGTGTCCCCGGAAGCTCGGCTGGTCAGGGTCAAGCGGCTCCGGCTCGCCGACTCGAAGCCGATGGCGATGGAGGTCCTACACGTCCCGGAGGTTCTGGTCCCAGGGCTGACCCGCGCCGACTTCGAGAACCACTCCTTCTACGAGCTGCTGCGCGAGCGCTACGGCGTGACGATCGCAAGCGGCACGCAGTCGATCGAGCCCACCGTGACCAGCGAGGAGGAGTCCGAGGTGCTTGGGGTTCCTCTCCACACGCCGGCATTTCTCTTCGAGCGGACGACCGTCTCCGAGTCAGGGCGGATCGTCGAGTTCGTCCGCTCCATCTACCGCGGCGACCGTTATCGCCTGGTCGCCGACCTCGTTCCGCAGCGAAGCCGCAACGGGCGCTCGGCCGGTGCCTTGCGCGGCGCATCCGCGGTGGCGAGGGCGCAGGGAGGCGACCACCACCAGGGCGCTGAGGCGCCGCATTCCACGACATAGGGGGAATCGTCTGTATGAACTTGAGGAAGACATGGATAGGAGTCATCGGGCTCGGGACCGCGCTCGTCGCGGCGGCCTGCGGCGGCAGTAGCCCGCAGAGCACGAACCCGGCCAACGAGACGGGCACGCTTACGGTCTGGCTGATGAACGGCAGCGCTCCACCGAGCGTGGTCGATGGAGTCAACGCCGACTTCAAGGCCAAGTATCCGAACGTGACCGTCAACATCGAGATCCAGCAGTGGGGTGACATCGGCACCAAGCTCGACACCGCGTTCGCGGGCAGCACGCCGCCGGACATCGTCGAGCTGGGCAACACGTTGGTGGCCAAGTACGCCGCGGCCGGGGCGCTCGAGGACATCAGCGGCAAGAAGTCGACGTTCGACAACTCGAGCACGTGGCTGCAGTCCCTGACCGACTCCTGCACCGTGAACGGCAAGCTGTACTGCGTGCCCTACCTGGCGGGCAGCCGCGCCATCGTCTACCGCAAAGACTTCTTCGACGCGGCGGGCGTCACGCCGCCTACCAGCATGGACGGCCTGCTTACGGTCGGCCAGAAGCTGATGCAGGCGCACAGCTCGGACCCGAACTTCTCCGCACTCTACTTCCCCGGCAAGTACTGGTACGCCGCGATGCCCTTCGTGTGGGACTTCGGCGGCGACATCGCGACACAGTCCGGCGGCAAGTGGCAGGGTGCGATCAACTCGTCGAGCTCGCAGCAAGGCCTGACCACGCTGGCCAACCTCGTCAAGACGCTGTCCCGCGCGGACAAGACCGGCGATGAGGCGAAGCAGGACGCGGCCTTCGCTCAGGGCCACATCGCGATGGAGGTCGTCAACGGCTGGGAGATCGGCGTGATCACCGACAAGACCTCCGGTAACCCGGCGCTCGCCGACAAGCTCGGGGCGTTCCCGATCCCGAGCCACAACGCCGGCCAGACGGCGCCTGTGTTCCTCGGTGGCTCAGACTTCGGCATCGCCGCCAGGAGCGCGCACCAGAACCTGGCGAACGCGTGGGTCCAGACGTTCACCAACAACAAGAACATGTCCCAGATGGCGACGGTGGGCGGCGTGATTCCGAACACCACGTCGCTGCTGAGCCTGGGCACTGGCCTCAACGCGGTCTTCTACAGCGCGGCCAAGAACAGCAAGTTCGTGCCGAACTCGCAGAACTGGGCCAACGTCGAGAACGCGAACGTGCTTCCCGACATGCTGGTCAAGATATTCACCGGGCAGCAGGCCATTCCTGACGCCACGTCCGCCGCCAGCACGAGGATCACCTCGATCCTGAACGGCGGCGGCTAACTCCGACAACCGACAAATTCCAGGAAGGGGGCTGGTTCGATGGGAGTGGCGATCGCAACGCCTGACCTCGAACCAGTCTCCGACCGCGCCGTCCGCCGGGCGAGGCTCCTTCCTTACGCGCTGATCAGCCCGAGCCTCGCCGTGATCGGCGGCGTCCTGGCCTTTCCGCTGGGCATGCTTGTCTGGCTTTCGCTGCAGCACTACGGCCTGAAGGAGCTGATCGCGCACCAGGGCTCGTGGGTCGGAATCGACAACTACCGCGCCATCGTGGCCGACCCGCTCTTTCAGCAGGTCCTTATCCGCACGCTCCTCTTCACGTTCGCCTGCGTCACCCTGACCGTCGGGCTGAGCACGCTGATCGCGCTGCTCCTGCTGAAGGTCCGGAGCGCGGTGAGGGTGATCGTGATGAGCGCCCTCGTGTTCGTGTGGGCGACTCCGGTGATCGTCGCCGTCGACGTCTGGCAGTGGATGTTCGATTACGAGTTCGGCGTCATCAACTACGTGCTGACCCAGCTCCACGTCGGCAACTTCATCCACCACAACTGGTTTGACAACCCCGGGCAGGGTTGGGCGGTTTTTGTCGTGATCGTGGTGTGGGGCGCCATCCCATTCGTCACCATCACCCTCTTCGCGGGCTTGCTCCAGGTGCCTGGCGACATCATCGACGCGGCGCATGTCGATGGAGCCGGCGCGTGGTACCGGTTCTGGTTCGTCACCGCGCCGATGCTGAAGCCACTTTTTCTGATCGTCACCTGCCTCTCGACGATATGGGACTTCGGCGTGTTCAACCAGATCTACGTGATGCTCAATCAGCGGCCGAGCTCCGACTTCTACACGATCGCCATCTACTCGTACCGCGAGTCGTTCGGCGTCACGCAGTACGGGCTCGGGGCGGCGATTGCGGTCGTCATGGTGCTCGTGCTGGTGGTCGTGACCCTCTTCTACGTGCGAGAGACCGTGAAGGTGGCGGAGGTCACATGATCGCGCCTGGTACTGCGCAAGGAGTCCAGGTCGGCGCCGCGCGGGCGGCGAGCGAGGCGGGGGTGCGCGCGAGCACGTGGCAGCGTTCGCGCCAGCTGGTCTACGACGTGGCCGGCGTCCTGGTGGCGGCGGTCATGCTGTTTCCGATCTACTGGATGATCTCGACCGCGTTCAAGCCGGGGCGCGACATCCTCACCCTGACGCCGAAGTGGTTCCCGTCGCCATTCACGCTGCAGAACTTCCAGGACGCCATCGCCCGGCCATTCTTCGTAGACGACGTCCGGAACAGCCTCTTCATCGTCGCGGTGATGCTCGCCCTCGGCCTGGCGATCGCGTTCCTCGCCGCGGTCGCCACCGCGCGCTTCGGCTTCCGGGGCCGCACCGCGTACCTCGTGATGATCATTGGCGTGCAGATGGTGCCGCTGAACGCGCTGATCATTCCGCTGTACCTGACGCTCGACAGCGTCGGCCAGGTCGACGCCCTCCCTGGCGTCATCGCGGTCTACCTCGCGGCGGTGCTGCCCTTCATGGTGTGGACGCTCCGCGGGTTCGTCGCCAACATACCTGTCGAGCTCGAGGAGTCGGCCATGATCGACGGCTGCACGCGCGTCGGCGCGTTCTGGCGCATCACGTTCCCGCTGGTCGGTCCAGGGCTGGTCGCCACGGCCATCTTCGGCTTCATCCAGGCGTGGAACGAATACATCATCGCCTACGTCCTGCTGTCGAGCCCGCACAACCAGACGCTGACGGTGTGGCTCGCGTCGTTCACGACCAACCACGGACCGCAGTGGGGCCCGCTGATGGCGGGCGCGACGCTTACGGGTCTTCCGGTCGTCGCGTTCTTCCTGGTCCTGCAGCGCTACCTCACCGGCGGGCTGACCGCCGGAGCGGTGAAA
>DATIOJ010000130.1:0-28087 GCA_035473355.1 Candidatus Limnocylindrales bacterium | reverse complement strand
TCGCGTCTTGGAGATCTTCTTCGACATCAGCCGCTCGCGCTCCAGCATGTTGAGGAAGTCGGTGTTGCCGCCGAAGTTGAGCTGGTAGGTGCGCTCGAGCTTCACGCCGCGGTCCCGGAAAAGTCGCGTCAGCACGCGGTGCACGATGGTCGCGCCGACCTGCGACTTGATGTCGTCACCGATGATCGGCAGGTTCTTGTCCTCGAAGCGCTTCTGCCAGTAAGGCTCGCGCGCGATGAAGACCGGGATGCAGTTGACAAAGCCGACGCCGGCGGCAAGAGCCTGCTCGACGTACCACTTGGTCGCCTCTTCCGAGCCGACCGGCAGGTAGCTGACCAGCACATCGGCCTTCGTTTTCCTCAAGGTCCCCACGACGTCCGCGGTCTCTCCCGGCGCCTTCTGCACGATGTCGGAGAGGTACTTGCCGATGCCGTCGTGTGTCATTCCCCGCTGGACCTTGACACCGGCCTTCGGCACGTCGGAGAACTTCACAGTGTTGTTGGGCTTGGCGAAGATCGCCTCCGAGAGGTCCAACCCCACCTTGTTCTTGTCGATGTCGAAGGCGGCGACGAACTCGATGTCGCGGATGTGATAGCCGCCCAGGTCGACGTGCATCAGCCCAGGCACCGAATCCTTCGGCGACGCGTCGCGGTAGTAGTGCACGCCCTGGACCAGCGAGGAGGCGCAGTTGCCGACCCCCACGATGGCGACGCGAACTTTCTTGTCGGCACCGCGCCTGTGACCGTTCTTGTGATTGGCGCTCATGCGCCCACCTCCTCACGAACTTTGTTCTTTGCCACCTGGGTGAGACCCAACATCTCGTCGAGACGCTGGCGACAGCTCCGGATGTTCTCCACATCGAGCGAGCAGTAGACCTGCCGGCCCTCGCGCCGGGTCCGGATCACGCCGCCGACGCGGAGCATCCGAAGGTGCCAGGAGATGCGGGGCTGGCTCATGCGCAGGTGCTCCGCCAGGTCGTTCACATTGACCTCGCCGAGCTGCGCCAGGCGCTCGAGAATGCGCAGGCGCGTGGGGTTGGCGAAGGCCAGGAAATGATCCGGCAGCTCGTTTCGCGGGGTCTGGAGAAACATAAAGGTTGCTTTATGAACGAGTCTAACGCATAAAGGGTCGTTTATGTATGCGTGAGCGCATACGCAGGGGCTGGAGTCGACGCCCAGCCGCTGAGCTAGGGGCGGCGGACCAGGTCCAGGAACTCGGCCCGGGTCCGGGGGTCGCGCCGAAACGTGCCGAGCATGCAGGACGTGATCATGTGGCCGCCGGGCGTCTCGACTCCTCGCATCTCCATGCAGAGGTGACGCGCCTCGACCACGACGCCCACCCCGCGCGGCGCGAGTGCACCGTTCAACGCCTCGGCGATCTGCCTGGTCATCTGCTCCTGGATCTGGAGTCGATGCGAGAAGACCTCGACCAGGCGCGGGATCTTGCTGAGGCCGACCACCTTGCCCTTGGGCAGATAACCGACGTGGCACTGCCCGAAGAAGGGCAGCATGTGGTGCTCGCAGAGGCTGTAGAAAGGGATGTCCTTGACGAGCACCATCTCGTCGTAGTCCTGGTCGAAGACGGCCCCCGCGACGACGTCTTCGGGCCGAACGTTGTAGCCGTCGGTGAGCTCGCGCATGGCGCGCGACACTCGCTCCGGCGTCGCCTTGAGGCCCTGCCGCTCGGGATCCTCACCGAGCTCGAGCAGCAGCGATTCGACCAGGTCCGCGATCGGGTCGACGGGCTTCGGCTTCGGAGTTGCCATTGCCCAGACAATTTACGAGGTGGATGCGATCACCGCCGCGCAGAACCTGTCCGAGATCGGCTATCTGCTGCGCCAGGACCCGAAGGAACGATTCCGCGCCAAGGCTTTTTCCGCCGCGGCGTGGTCGATCGCCGTGCAGCGCCCCGACGTCGAGTCGCTCCAGAGCACGGACAGCCTCACGTCGATCGAAGGCGTCGGGGAAGGCATCGCGCGGGTGCTCGCGGACCTGGTCAAGACAGGCGAGAGCCGGTACCTCAACCGGCTGCGCGAACAGATGCAGCAGCCGGCGCGCCCCGACGAATCAAGCCTCGACTTCCGGCGCTATCGAGGCGACATCCACTCCCATACGACCTGGAGTGACGGCAGGGCGACCATGCTCGAGATGGCGGAGGGCGCGAAGGCGCTGGGCTATTCCTACCTGGGCATCACAGACCACTCGCCTCGCATCACCGTCGTGCACGGGCTGGACGCGGAACGCCTCGTCGCCCAGTCGCGGGAGATGGCCGAGGTCCAGAAGCAGGTCGACGGCCTGACGCTGCTCCAGGGCATCGAGGTCGACATCCTCGAGGACGGCGCGCTGGATCTACCGGATGCGGTCCTTGAGATCCTGGACGTCGTCATCGCTTCACCGCACGTGAAGCTGCGGCAGGAACCCGGTGCCATGACCGAGCGGATGATGAGGGCGGTCTCCCATCCCCACGTGGACGTGATCGGCCACCCGACAGGCCGCCGGCCGGGCTCCCGGGAGGGCGCGAACTACGACTTCGAGGCGGTGTTCAAGGAAGCGGCCAGAAACGGCGTCGCGCTCGAGGTCGACTGCGATCCCGCCCGCATGGACCTGTCGCCCGAGATGGCGCGTCTCGCCCTCGAGTGCGGCTGCATCTTCTCGGTCGACGCGGACGCCCACGCGCCGGCGGAGTTCGCGTACGTCCCGATGGGATTGTGGATGGCACGCCGCGCCGGCATACCCGAGGACAGCATCCTCAACTTCAAGCCGCTCGATGAACTTACGATCTGGCTCGAAAGATGACTCAGGTCGGCATCATGATCGAGGGCCAGGAGGGCCTCAGCTGGGAGCGGTGGCGACGTATCTGCATCGACGCCGACACGCTCGGGTTCGCCTCGCTGAGGCGAAGCGATCACCTCATCTCGCTGATGAACCAGACCCAACGCGACTGCGTCGAGTGCTGGACATCGCTCGCCCTCGCCGCGGAATGGACGAAGCGGATCGAGATCGGTCCGATGGTTTCGCCGATGACGTTTCGCTTTCCGGGCGTGCTGGCCAAGCAAGCGGCCGCGGTCGACGCCCTCTCTGGGGGACGCCTGATGCTGGGTGTCGGGGCGGGATGGAACGAGAACGAGCACCGCATCTTCGACATCCCCTTCTTCACGGAGAAGGAGCGCTTCGACCGGCTCGAGGCCGGGATCAAGAAGATGCGCGAGATCTGGGCCACCACGAACCCGAAGCCCGCGCGTGACCCGCTCCCGCTGCTGATGGGCGGCAAGGGAGCGAAGCGCACGCTACCGCTGGTCGCGCGCGAAGCCACGGAGTGGAACCTGTCCCGGCTGGACACCGACCTGTTCAGGCAGCGCCGCGAGGTCCTCGAGCACTGCTGCCGCGAGATCGGTCGTGATCCCGCGACAATCAAGCGCTCGGTGATGACGACCTACATCATCGGGCGGGATCCGGATGAGCTGCGCCGGCGGGCGCTTGACCTTCGAGAGGTGCTGCCGTCACTGGCGGGACTCGACGCCGACCAGGTGCTGGAGAAGATGCGCCGGCAGGCGTTCGTCGGGACTCCCGAGGAGATCGCCGAGCAGATGCGAGAGCATGCCCGGCTCGGCGTCGACCTTTTCATGCTGCAGCACTTCGGGCTCGACGACGCCGACGCCATGCGGCTCCTCGCCGAGGAGGTCCTCCCGGCCGTCGCGTGATCGCGCGGCGCTAGACGAGTTGGCCGGTCACGATCAGCTGGTTCTTCCGCTCCTGCCGGGCGGTGACGTCGCGCACGACGAGGATGCATAGGACCGCGGCGACCGCCAACGCCACGCCTCCGATCACGTCCAGCACCGCCGCGCTGGGTCCGGTCATTCGGGATCCGATGTTGCCGAAGAAGATCCCGACCAACCACGAGGCCCACCAGACCACGATCAAGGTCGGTGCGGGAATGCGTCGACGGGATGGCAGCGCAAGCCAACGCTGAGAGGCGTCCGCTCCGCGCCAGGCATCGAGGACGCTCCATAGCGGGTGGAACCACGACACGATCGGAATGAAGCAGTACACCACGGCACGCGCCGGTGACCAGCGCGGGTCGGGCGCGCCGAGCGCGGGCATGTTGCGGACGGTCCGATGCAACCACATGCAGAAGAAGACGGCCGCGCCGATCAGCGCGCCGATCCACAGCACCACGGCCAGCAGCGCGGCCAGGCCGATCAGCAGGGACTGCTGGTCATTCGGCGCGGGTATGAAGTCGATCGCCAGGTCCACTGACGTGAGGAGCACCAGGCCGGGGATGGTGGCGGCGACGAGGATCGTGGTCACGCCCGCCCGGAAGCCGGCCGACTCGTAAGGGGCCGAGGGCGGGGCGGCCGCCGGGCCGTAGGGGTTGGGGACCCACTCGGTCCCGTTCCACATCCAGTAGCCATCGGTCGAGATCTGCCCGGTCGGTGCCACTAGAGTGCCCCCCCGATGCCGCTCGCGGCACGGGAGGCGTGACACTCAGGCGAGGTTAAGGTATGGGCGTGGACTTTGATCTCAGCCCTTCCGAGAAGGCCTTTCGGGACGAGGTCCGGTCCTGGCTCAAGGCGAACAAGCCGGCCGAGGACAGCGCGCCGGACATGAAGTCGTTCATCGAGAACCGCCGCGCGTGGCAGCGCAAGCTGTACGACGCGGGCTACGTCGGCATGACCTGGCCGCAGGAGTACGGCGGTCGCGGCCGAACCTTCATGGACCAGCTCATCTTCAACGACGAGATGATCCTGGCCCACGCGCCCGAGCCGATCAACGTGATCGGCCTCGGTATGGGCGGACCAGTCGTCATCGCCCACGGCACGGAGGAACAGAAGAAGCGCTACCTGACCCCGCTGCTGTCGGCCGACGAGATCTGGTGCCAGGGCTTCAGCGAGCCCAACGCGGGCAGCGACCTGTCCGGCCTGCAGACCCGGGCCGAGGACAGGGGTGACCACTACCTGGTGAACGGCCAGAAGGTGTGGACGACGCTGGCCCACGTTGCGAAGTGGTGCATGCTCGTCGCCCGAGAGCGCAAGGAGACCAACCCGCGCGACGGTCTCACGTACCTCTTGGTCGACATGGAAAGCCCAGGCATCGAGGTACGGCCGCTGGTCCAGATCACGGGCGACGCCGAGTTCAACGAGATCTTCTTCAAGGACGTGGAGGTGCCAAAGTCCCAGATCCTCGGCGAGGCGGGCAATGGATGGGCGGTCGCCATGACCACGCTCCTGCATGAGCGCGGCACCCTGGGCCTTGCCCTCGCGACCCGCGCCCAGATCACGGCCTCCGAGTTGGCCGAACGTGCGCGTGGGATGGGGCGCAGCTCCGACCCCCTCGTTCGTCAGAAGATCGCGCAGCACACCATCGAGGCACGGGCGCTGCAGCTGAACGGCTACCGCGCCGTCACCGCGGTCAGGCGGAACGGTATTCCTGGACCCGAGGGCTCGATCCTGAAGCTCATGTGGTCCGAGCTGAATCAGCGGATGACCGAGACAGCCATGGACATCGGCGGGCCGGGATCCCAGGTGGGCGACGGCGACGGCTGGAAGTACCAGTTCCTGCGAGCGCGAGCGAACACCATCGAAGCGGGGACCTCCGAGGTGCTGCGCAACATCCTGGCCGAGAGGGTGCTCGGCCTGCCCAGGAGTCGCTGAAGCTTCACTCGCTAAGCGGGTTGTTTTAGGCGGGGCCGAAGAACAGAATTCCGGGTCGTGAACCCAGGACGCGCACACGCCGGTGGGCAGAACTGGCCCATGTGGGTTGCGGCTGCCATCGTGGCCGTCGGCGGCCTGGTGCCCCTGGTCCTCGGCGGCACGTCGAGCCGGATCAGCACGGTCATTCTGCCTTTCGGCATCGGCGCCATCGCCCTCGCCGCTTGCGCGCGGCTGTACTCCCATGGCCGCGCCACGGTCGCGATCGTCTACTTCATCTCGGGGCTGGCCATCACCTACGGCCTCCTCTCCATGTTTGCGCTGTCCGTGAGCCTGTCTGCGCTGGGTTCGTGCCCGGTCGCGCCCGATCCGTGCACGAGCGGATTGCCGCGCGCGCTCAGCGATGCCGAGAACACGGGAATGGCCTCCGCGACGGCCTTCGGCATCGTCGGCCTCCTGGTCGGGTTCTTCGGCCTGGTGGCGCACTACCGGCGCACCGCGGTCAGGCCGGTGCCGCCGCCCGTCCGCAGCATCCCGCCGGTGACGCCGGAACCCGTCAATGCAAAGGCCGCCGTGGCGGTCGGCGACACCGAACCTGAGCTGCCGGCGCCCGAGGAGCTCCCCGAGCTGCCGGCCAACGAGTCGAGCGCGCCCACGACCTAGACTCGGAGCGTGGATTTCGCGTTCTCCGAAGAGCAGGAGATGCTCCGCCGCTCGGCGCGCGACTTCCTCGCCAAGGAGTGCAGCTCCAAGGTGGTCCGCCGCCTGATGGAGGCGGACGACGATTTCGATCCCGCCCTCTGGAACAAGATCGCCGACCTCGGATGGACCGCGCTCGGCATCCCGGAGCAGTACGGCGGCGTCGGAACCTTTCTCGACCTGATCGTCGTGCTGGAAGAGGCGGGACGCGCGCTGCTGCCGGGTCCCTTCTTCTCGACGATGGGGCTCGCCGTCCCGGTGGTGCTGGAAGCGGGTAGTGAGGCACAGAGGAAGGAGGTGCTCGGCGCGATCACCGATGGCTCCGCGCGTGCCACGCTCGCCATCACCGAGCCGGCCGGTCGATGGGACGCCGGCAGCATCGCACTCCGCGCAACCCAATCGGGCGGCGGTTGGCGCCTCGACGGTGTGAAGCTCTTCGTGCCGGACGCCAAGGCGGCGGACTACATCGCTGTCGCAGCACGGACGCGCGGCGAAGGCGAGGAGGGCGTGACGCTATTTCTGGTCAAGGGCCGCCCCCACGGCATGACCGTGGCGCCGCTCGAGACCCTCGACATGACGCGGCGGTGGTACGAGGTCCGTTTCGACGGTGTGGAATTGAGCCAGGACGCGGTAATGGGCGCCCCAGACAAAGCCTGGCCGCGCTTGAAGCGAGCGCTCGAGTCGGCGACCGCCGCGCTGTGCGCGGAGATGGTCGGGGGTGTGCAGAAGGTCCTGGAAACCTCGACCGAGTACGCGAAGACGCGTCACCAGTTCGGCAAGCCGATCGGCATCTACCAGGCGGTGTCGCACAAGATCGCCGACATGCTCGTGCTGTCGGAGAGCGGAAGGTCGGCGACGTACTACGCCGCCTGGGCGGTCGAAGCGGACGCGCCCGATCGCTCGCTCGCCTCGTCGATGGCCAAGGCGTACGTGTCCGATGCATACCGCAAGGTCGCCGGGGATGGGATCCAGGTGCATGGCGGCATCGGCTTCACCTGGGAGCACGACATGCACCTCTACTTCAAGCGCGCGAAGTCGTCTGAGGTCACGCTCGGCGACGCCACCTACCATCGCGAGCTCGTCGCTCAAGCCCTCGATCTTTAGGCCAGCAGTGCTTCCGTGGGTGCTGCTGGTGGCGGCAATCGCCACCGAGGTGGCGAGCACGCTCGCGCTGCGCGGGTCGGACGGATTCACCAGGCTCGTGCCCTCCGTCGTCACGGTCGTGGGCTACATCGCCAGCTTCGTCCTGCTGGCGATGGTCCTGAAGACGCTGCCGGTGGGTGTCGTCTACGCGATCTGGTCAGCTGTCGGTATCGCGCTGGTCGCCGTGCTGGGCAAGCTGATCTTCAACGACCCGGTCCCCCCGCTCGCGATCTTCGGCATGGTTCTGATCGTGGGCGGCGTCGCGCTCGTGGGATTGTCAGGAGCGAAGGCTCACTGAATCAGGTGCTGACCGTCCCCACAAACGAGCCCGGGAAGCCGACATCCACGAGCGTGGCCGGGGCGTTGAGCGCCACATAGCCGAGGTCGCCGTTGGGCCCTGCGCCGATCACCGTCGACGCGTCGAGCCAGCCGTAGAGGAAGCCGCCGGCCGCCAGGTCGATCGAGCCGCCATCGCGACCCAGCACTGCGTCGCCATCAGAGAGCACGTGCTGCTCATCGGGTGAGAGGAACGAGTAGTAATAGCCGTTGCCGGACCTGGCCGCGAAGCGCCAGATCTCACTTCCGTCGGGGCGGCGGACGATGGCGTCAGCGCCGGCGGTGGGCGGATCGCAGACGAAATCTCCGCTGGGCGCGACAGCCTGGACTCTGCACGAATCAAAATCCGCGAGCGGGTTGAGGACGCGGCCGGTGGCGGCGTCGACCTCGACCACCGATCCACCGAAGTAATGCACGGGTCCGCCTCCGGGTCCGAGGCATGCGGGAGACACGGCCAACGGGCCAACGCGGTCCCAACCCACGAAATCCAACGTGCATGGATACTGCAGGGAGGGCTGCGAGAGAGGGACTGTTTCGTGGTACAGGAGCTGAGGACTCCCGCCCGCGTGGGCAGAGAAAACGTCCAGCGTGAGGTCGCCCGCGTAGTAGGGGCCGGTTCGCGGGCAGGTTGCCTGCGTGTACAGCAGGCGCGGTACGGTCAACACACTTGCCATGAGCCGTGACCCATCCGGGTCGACAGCGAACGACAGCATTTGCTGGGAGCTCGTGGGAAAGGTGGCGACGGTCTGGATCTGGCCCTGCACGGAGAGGCTTCGCACGACGCCCGAGCGATCAGCGAAGTACACCTTGTGCGCGGCGACGTAGGCGGCAGGCGGGAGGGCGGATCCAAGGCAGCCCATCGGGGGCGGGGTGATCGGCGTGAATTTCGTGCTGACGCGTGTCTTGCCATCCAGACCCGCGATCAAAACGGTGTCAGGCCAGGGCGAGCCGGCTGCGCTGGATTCGAGCGCGGCGAAGAGAAGAGAGGCCGACGCGGAGGGCTGGGGAGTCGGCCCGGACCGCAACGGCGCCGGCGATGTCGCCGGCGATGTCGCTGGGCTCGCGGCCGCTGCGGGCGGCGTGGTGTTCGGCGAAACGACCATCGCCTCGTGATGCGAGCCGGCGGGTGCGCACGCGGTCAGGAGGAACACGGCCCAGGCCACCAGCCGCTGCATGTGGCCTTAACGCGGTTCTGACGCGCCCGGTTTCGCCGAGCTTCTAGCCCGCGGCGAGCAGCCTGAACACGACCAGGCCGAACAGCACGCTTGCCGGGATGACCAGGCTGCGAAACAGCGCCCAGTAGTTGGACCACGCGTCGCGAAGGCGGTCGAGCCTCCGACCGGAGCCGAACGCGAGCGACCAGTAGATCGGCAGGGCCGCGCCGGTGTTGAGCGCGAACGCGAGCAGCGCTGCGCCCCCAGCGCCGGCGAGCCATGGCTGGAGCGGTCCCGAGCCTCCAAAGCCGGCCTGGACGCCCCACAGGACCGCCGCCGCCACCAGGCCGAGCACCGCCGGCGCACCAAGCAGGAAGAACGCGGCGAAGCTCGCGACCACCAGCACCAGCATCAGGCCGAGCGTGGCCAGCACTCCGACGAGGCCCGCGGCGGCCACGGTGACGCCTGACGCAGCGGAGGGATCCTGGTGGCTGGACGCCGAGGCGACCAGCGTGGGGCTGATGGGCCGCCCCGAGATTGCCGCCGCGACGTCTGCCCACGAATGCCAGTGCGCCGCGGCGCTGACAGAGGCCGCGAGGGCGGCAAAGGCAACGGCGATGAGCACTCCGGCGCCCAGCGCGAGGGCGTTGCGCCTCAGCACCTGGACCTCTATCCAGCGCCGCCGCCTGCGCGCGCGGCCCAGCCCGGTCTCCATCAAACGCTCGCGGTCGAAGGTGACGCCGCAAAGGACCGTCAGGGCAAAGCACGCCGTCACCGGCAGGATGAGGGAGGCCGGCGCCAGCGGCGAGCGGAACACAAACAGCGCCAGGGGCAGGTCGGCCACCGCCGCCGACACAGGGGACAGCAGGAACGACCAAGCGCCCCCGGCCGCGCCTTCCCGCGGGAAAAGCATGAATCCGAGCATCCGGCCCATCGCGGCCCAGTAGGCGGTGACCACCGCGACAAACCCGAACACGGGCAGCAAGTCCCACGGCGCGGCGACCCCGAACAGGCTGAGCAGCGCGAGGCCGGCCGCCATCCAGGAGGTCACCCATACGGCGCTGACCACGGCGCCCGGCAGCACCTCCAGCCAGATCAGGGAGGGGTCGTCGACCGGCGTGTAGAGCAACACTTCGAGCGATCCCTGCGCCTTCTCCCACCAGATGCCGATCGAGCTCTTGATCGATTCGAGCAGCGCGAAGGTCATGAAGAACAGGGGTAGGAGCAGGCCTGCCTGCAGGGCCGCTCCACCTGCGAAGCGCGCCGCCACCTGCCCAGCGGCGCCGGGCAGCTGGCCGAACAGCGATGTTCCGGCGACCAGGAGCAGCACAAACCCGTTGAGGTACATGACCCAGCTCAGATCTCCACGACGCCACCAGGAGCTCACATAGAAAGGAAGCCAGTGACGAAGGACGCCGCCCTGAGAAGAGATGGACCTGAGCATCCGTCCACCGCTGATGCCCGATGCGAAGCGGCGCGCGACCGGCGCCTGCGCAGGAAGAGGCTCCGTCTCCGTTGGCTCAGACATCGCCGCGAGGTAGACCGACTCGAGGCTTGACTCGTGCTCCTCCAGCTCGTGGAAAGGTGCGCCCGCCTCGGCGAGACGAGACTGCAGCTGCGCCGCGAAGTCCGCGCGGTCGCGCACCGATGCGTCCGAGGGAAGGGTGTAGGTCAGGCGCTCGCCTTCGAGTCGGTGGGTCATCGCGTGGCCCGCCAGCCAGCGCTCGATCGAATCCGTGTCCGCCGGCGCGGCCGCAAGCCTGGCCGTGAACTCTCGGCCCGCGCCGGACTCGCTGCGCAGCTCGTCCAGCGTTCCCGCGGTGACGATCACTCCGCGCCGCATGATCGCGATGCGGTCGGCGATCAGCTCCGCGTCGCCGAGGATGTGCGTGGTCACGATGAGGGCCGCACCTCGCGCCCGCTGCTCGCTCAGGTAGGCGCGCATGTCGGCGGCTGCGACGGGGTCGAGCCCAACAGTCGGCTCGTCACAGAAGATCCAGTCGGGCTCGTGAAGGGTCGCTCGGATGAGCGCGATCTTCTGCGCCATCCCGCGCGAGTACGCGGCGAGCGGCGTGTCCGCGCGATCGGCAAGGTCGAAGCGCTCGATCAGGTGCGTGATGCGTGCACGACGGACACTGGGCGTGACGCCAAACAGGTACGCGAAATGGTCGAGGTACTCCAATGCTGTGTTGCGGCCGTACAACCTGGCCTGGTCGGGCACGACGCCGAGCCGGGGACGCACCGCGTCCAGCCGCTCCGGAACCCGCAGGCCATCGAGCTCGATCAGACCGGAGTCAGGGCGGAGGATGCCGCCAAGGCAGCGCAGCGTGGTGGACTTGCCCGCCCCGTTCTGGCCCAGCAGGACGAGGATCTCGCCTCGCTCGACTCGGAGGTCGACCCCAGCCACGGCGTGAACGTCAGCGAAGTTCTTGCGGAGGGCCTCGACGCGAATCACGGCGAGAACTGTGGACTAAAGGTCGACCCCGAGAAGCGGCTTAAGGTGATCGCGAACCTCGAGGTGGATCCTGTCCCGCGAGCCGGTAGCGTCCAGCCGCACGAATCGTTTCGGCTCCGCGTCGGCTAGTTGTTCGTAGGCCTCGGCCACCTTGTGATGGAAATCGATCGACTCCTGCTCCATCCGGTCCTTGCTCTTGCCCGCCTCCTCGTGCCTGCTCAGCCCCTGCTCCACCGGGCCCTCGAGCAGGAAGGTGATGTCGGGACGCGGAAACGTCGGAGGCCACGTGGTCGGCACGCCCCGCGCCCCGCCCTGGTAGGCCAGGGTCGAGTCGTGGTAGCGGTCGGCGATCACGATCTGGCCGGCCGACAGCGCCGGCGCGATGACCTCTGCGATCAGCTGGCGCCGCGACGCCATGAACAGGTACATCTCGGCCTCGGCGTCGATCTCGAGCCCTTTGTAGAGAAGGACGTCGCGGATCTGCTCGCCCAGCTCCGTGCCCCCCGGCTCACGCACCACGACCGGGTTCTGCTGCTCGAGCCAGCCGCCGAGGAGCTCGGCCTGGGTCGTCTTGCCCGAACCCTCGGTGCCCTCGAACGTGATGAACAGTCCCCGCTTCGCCATTGCCGCGGAAAGACTAGCTAAGCGGGCTGCTCGGGCAGCGGCGTTATGCGCAGACGCCGCTGAGGCTCCTTGCCTGTGCTGCGGGCGGACAGGTCGTTCTCCGCCACGAGCTGATGCTGAAGCCGGCGCAGGTACGCGTTCTGCGGCGAGATCTCGACCGGCCGCAGGGTCGTCTTGACCTGGCGGACGGCCGCGGCGGCCTCAGCGAGCGCTCGCGTCGTCGCCTCGTCCTGCTTGTCGACTCCGTAGATGCGCGCCAGGGCGTCGCGCACCTGGCTCACGGAGTTGCTCTTCAAAATGTGGATCGGGAGGCCACGGCTCTCAGCCTGGCGCAGGCTGTCCGGCCGGCGCCGGTAGTGGTTCTTCAGCGTCAGCACGGCGCCCGCGCCGTCCAGGTTGCCGAGCACGCGCACCGGGATGTCGAGCTCGCGGATCGACTGCTCGACGTGGTGACGGCTGACGCCATACGGAAAGATGCCGAGCGGCTTGCTCACCGGTCCGCTGACCGGCGGCGGCTCCGACGCCACGACCACCGGCGTGTCGACGTTCGAGATGACGCGGCCCTCGCGCGTCCGGACGCGGATCTTCGGCGTCTGCATCGGCCCACGCAGGGCGGTGTCGACGATGTCGGCCAGCGGCATGTGGATGGCGACCCGATCGCGGTCCTGGATCTCGACCAGGACGTCGAAGGTCGGCGGTGCCTTGCGTTCCAGCACCGACTTCTGCGTGCCTCGCCTCCGCGCTTCCTCGTCGGACAGGGTCACGCTCTGGATCCCGCCAAGGAGGTCGTTGAGCGTCGGGTTGACGAGGAGGTTTTCGAGCGTCTGGCCGTGCGCGGTTGCGATCAGCTGCACGCCGCGCTCGGCGATCGTGCGCGCGGCGCCTGCTTCGAGCTCGGTCCCGATCTCATCGATGACGATGACCTCGGGCATGTGATTCTCGACGGCCTCGATCATCACCGCGTGCTGGAGCAGAGGCGTCTTCACCTGCATGCGGCGGGCGCGGCCGATGCCGGGATGCGGGATGTCGCCGTCACCGCCGATCTCATTCGAGGTGTCGACGATGACGACTCGCTTGCGCAGCTCGTCCGACAGCAGACGCGCGCATTCGCGCAGCATCGTGGTCTTGCCGATGCCCGGACGGCCGAGCAGCAGGATGCTCTGCCCCGAGACGACGATGTCGCGGATGATCTCGCCGGTGCCGGTCACGGCCCGGCCGACACGCATGGTCAGGCCGACGATCCGTCCGGATCGGTTGCGGATCGCCGAGACCCGATGCAGCGTGCGCTCGATGCCGGCGCGGTTGTCGTCACCGAACTGGCCGACGTTGTTGGCGACGTGCTCGAGGTCGGACGCCGAGACGGGATGGTCGGCGAGCAGGACCTCGCGGCCCGGCACTCGGGCGGCCGGCTCGCGGCCCAGGTCGAGCACGATCTCCAGCAGCTCGCGCGGATCGATGCGTTCGTGCAGCGCGCGGGCGAGGTCGGGCGGCAGCGCGCGGGCGAGCAGCTCGATCTCCTCGTCCCAGTTGGTCACCCGCGGCGACGGTTGCCTTTCCGCGCTCATCCGAACGACGGCACCAGCCCTTTTTCGCGGACCTCTTTGGGCACCCTCACCGCAAGCTCTCTGACCAGCAGCAACTGCGTGAGCAACACGTTAAACCCACGCCCTCGCAGGGCGTCGATCATGTGCGAATCGTAGTGACGGAGGCTCGACCAGGCGGGCGACTCGGAGTCGCCGAGGAGCGAGATCCCGTAATCGGCGAGCTCGGCCGGGAGCGAGTTCTCGGGCAGGGCCATGAACTGCAGGGTGTCGGGTCGGGCGCCGGACCCTCTCTGCATGCGTACCCAACCCACGATCTCGACGCGGTCGACCACCTGGCCGCCGCTCAGCTCCGCGGTGGAGTGGAGGGCCTTCCACTCGCGGTAAGTCGGGGCTTCCACCTGGGACACCCCCTGGGGAGTCACCTTCCGGTAGAGGCCGTAGAGGCTGCGGTCGTCGCCCCGCTTCAAGGCGCGGAGGCCCTCCGGGTACTGGTCCGAACGCTGCTTCGGCCTCTCCGAGTAAACGACCTGCTCGGTCGCGTACTGGCGGAAACCCTGGAGGCGAAACGCCGGGAGCAGGGGATCGCGATCGGGCAGGCGCACGAACAGGCGCAGCGCGCCGCGCTCGAGGGCCTGGTTGCACAGGTGCTGCACCAGGGCGGGCGCGACCTCGTCCGAGTCGGCGCCGTCGGCGACCTGCAGGTTGAGGACCTGCAGCACCCGCGCCCGCCGCAGGTCCAGGCTGAGGGGCTGGCCCGACGCCTGGATGAAGCCGACCACCTTGCCGTTTTCCTCAGCGACGTACATCAACGTCTCCTGGGAGAGAGGCAGCAGCGCCGACAGGGTCGAGCTGAGCAGCGACCACATGCGCGCGGCCGGAGGCGCGGCCTCGCTCAGCCTGATGTCAGACGAGCGATGCATCTCCTCGATGCGGGTCAGGTCGAGCAGGCCCGCGGGACGAACTTTCATGAGCGGCTAGCCGCGAGCCTGACGAAGTCTTTGTGCAGGCGCAGATCGTCGGTGAGCTCAGGGTGGAAGCACAGAGCGACGATGCGGTCCTGCCGCACCGCGACGGGATGTCCGTCCAGGCTCGCCATCACTTTCACGCGGCCCGTTCGCTCGACGAGCGGCGAGCGGATGAAGACGCCCGGAAACGACTTGCCGTTCATGCCGTCGATCTGGAGCGGCGATTCGAAGCTGTCGACCTGGCGGCCGTAGCCGTTGCGGCGCACGTCGATGTCGAGCAGGCCGAGCCCTCTCTGGTCGGCCATGCCGTCGGTGATGTCGCGGGCCAGCACGATCATGCCCGCGCACGTGGCGAGGGTCGCGAGGCCGCCGCGGATCGCATCGCGCAGCGGTTCGAGCAGGCCGACGCGCTCGAGCAGCATCGTCATCGTCGTGCTCTCGCCGCCCGGAAGCACGATCCCGTGCAGGTCGTCGAGGTCAGCGCGCGTGCGGACGAGACGGGTGCGCGCGCCGGCTTTCTCGAGCGCGCTGACGTGCTCCGCAAAGGCACCCTGCATCGCGAGGACCCCGATGAGGGGTTTGTTCATGTGATCTGGCGTGCGCCCTTCGCGCGCCCGGCGGCTACCAGCCTCGGGCAGCGAGCAGCTCGTCCTTGGGGATGGCCGGGATCTCGATTCCGCGCATCGCTTCGCCCAGCCCCGCCGAGACCTCCGCCAGCACTTCTGGTTTGTCGAAGTACGTCGTCGCAGCGACGATCGCCTTGGCACGCTTCAAGGGGTCCTCGGACTTGAAGATGCCCGACCCGACAAAAACGCCGTCGACCCCCAGCTGCATCATCAGCGCGGCGTCGGCCGGCGTGGCGATGCCTCCGGCGGCGAAGTTGACGACAGGGAGGCGCCCAAGCTTCTGGCATTCCGCCAGCACCTCGACCGGCGCGCCGATCTGCCTGGCCTCGTGAACGAGCTCCGCGTGGTTCATGCCCTGGAGCTTGCGGATGCCGGCGCTGACGGCGCGCGCGTGACGCACCGCCTCGACCACGTTGCCCGTGCCGGCCTCGCCTTTGGTACGGATCATGGCCGCGCCTTCAGAGATGCGCCGCGTGGCTTCGCCGAGGTCGCGGCATCCGCAGACGAACGGAACCTTGAACGGATGCTTGTCGATGTGGTTCTCTTCGTCGGCCGGCGTCAGGACCTCGGACTCGTCGATGTAGTCGATGCGGAGCGCCTCCAGGACCTGTGCCTCGACGAAGTGGCCGATCCGGCACTTGGCCATGACCGGGATGGTCACCGCGGCCATGATCGACTTGATCAGGTCGGGGTCGGACATCCGGGCGACGCCGCCCTCCTTGCGAATGTCGGCGGGCACGCGCTCCAGCGCCATCACCGCGCACGCGCCGGCGTCCTGCGCGATGCGGGCGTGCTCGGGCGTGACGACGTCCATGATCACGCCGCCTTTGAGCATCTGCGCCAGGCCTGCCTTGACCTTGAAGGAACCCTTCACCGCGGCGTTTCCATTACGCGAACCGTTGCGTTCGGCCACGTTCGGAATTCTACGCGCGAGCAGCCCCATCCCCGCTTGCGGCGGGACTTCCCCGCGAGCGGGGAAGAGCCATCCCCCGGGTTAGAGGCGCTCGAGCACCAGGGTCCGTTTCGACGCGTACTCGTGGTCGGACAGCAGGCCGTCCCGATGAAGCCGGGTGAGCATGTCCATCTCCTCCAGCACGTCGAGCAGCGGCGCCATCGTCCGTCGCGCCAGGTAGGCGTCGGAAGCGGTGCCCGCCTCCTCGCCGCGCGCGTCGAACTCGCGCACGAAGAACAGCGCCTTGACCGCGGAGAACGGGATGCCGAGCTTGCGAATCGGGCTGTCGCTCTGCTCGGCGTGGAGGTGCAGCACGACGCCGTACCGGTGGCGTTCCAGCGTGCCGTCGAGGTGGCCACGCAGCACCTCGCCGTCGAGAAATCGGATGGCGACCTTGCGGGTCGGCGTGTCGGCCAGCTCCTTGTCGCGCTGCAGCTCCACCCACTTGACCGCGGTCAGGGGGATCCAGGCCGTCTCATTGTTCTCCAGGCCGCCGGCGTCGTCCACCTCGACGAGGAAGTCGGGCTCGTCGAAATCGAGGTCGCGAGCGACCCCTTCCACAGTCTCGTCGTCGAAAAAGCGCACGACTACCCTGGCCATTTCACACCTACTCTACTAACCCTCATCTAGCTTCACTCCTGCGCGGTTCTCGGAGCCTTCTCCGGCCCAGGCGGCGGGCGCATTTGGCGCACGTGGCGATGTGGTTGCGAACTGCTTCGGCTTGCGGCCGGCGGAGCTTCCCGGCGAGATACGGCGCCAGGAGCGGCAGCGCCTCTTCGTGGGTGATCTCGCCTTCCCGCTGGGAGGCGAGGTATTCCTCCTTGAAGCGAAGCCGCGCCCGGTACAGCAGGGTTTCGACGGCGCTCTCCGACATCCTCAGGGTGCGGGCGATCTGGCGGTAGCTCATGTCCTGCAGCTCACGGAGCGTGAGCACGAGGCGGTACTTCTCGGGCAGCCGCTGAGCGACGTGCCACACCTGGCGGCGGGTCTCGTTGGACTCCTGAACCATCACCGGGTCGAACGCCTTGGCGGTCGAGGGAAGGTTCGACATGAGCTCGTCGTCTTCCTCTTCCGTCGTGCCGTCGGCCCGAAGGTCGCGCTGCCGGCGGCGGAGCTCGTCATAGCAGAGGTTGCGCGCCACGGTGTGGACCCAGCCCCCGAAGTTGAACGAGTCGTCGACCCGGTCCATCATTCGGAGCGCCTTCATGAAGGTCTCCTGGGCGATGTCCTCGGCCAGGAGCGCGTCCCCGAGCTTCCGCCGCACCAGCCGGTAGATCGACGCGACGTACCGCCGGTGCAGCGTCTCGAACGCATGTACGTCACCTTCGCGGTACGCGCGAACGAGCTCGACGTCGCTCGGCTCGTCTTGCGTCGCCGGCGCTGCAGTGTCCTCTACCTCTCCCATCTGCGACTGCGGCAGGCTACTACGGTGGCCCGCTCCAGCGACCCCCCTGGGTCGCGAATGGTTTGCTGCGCGTCTCCTCCTTCCTCGGTGAGGGTGACGATCGACGTGACGCCCAATGTGTGCAACGCCTCCCAGCCTGGGCCCTTGCTTCCAGCCAGCAACAGGACGGGCACACCTTTTGCCGCCGCGCGCCGCGCCACCTCGCCGGGTGCCTTGCCGTAGGCGGTCTGCTCGTCCGCCCGGCCCTCGCCGGTGATCACCAGGTCGGCGCCGATCAGCGCGGCCTCGAGCCCGGCCGCCGCGACGACCAGGGGAGCGCCAGGCTCGAGCATCGCGTCCAGGAAGGCGACCAGGCCCGCGCCTGTGCCACCCGCCGCACCCCCGCCGGGCAGCTCGGCGACCTTGCGTCCGAGGTCTCGCTCGACCACCTCCGCAAATCGATGCAGAGCAGCGTCCAGCTCCCGCACCGTCTCGGGATCGGCGCCTTTCTGGGGGCCGTACACCGCGCTCGCGCCGCGCCGGCCCGTCAGCGGGTTGTCGACGTCGCAGGCCACCCTGACCTGGACCGTGGTCCAGCCGGCATCGAAGCCCGACGCGTCGATGCGCGCCAGGCGGGCGAGGGCAGCGCCGCCGCGTTCCAGGTCCCGGCCTTTTTCATCGAGCAACCGGTAGCCAAGCGCCTGCGCCATTCCGGCCCCGCCGTCGTTGGTGGCCGAGCCGCCGATGCCGGCGATGATGGTCGCCACCCCTTCGCGCCGCGCCGCGGCCAACAGCTGCCCGAAACCGTAAGTCGAGGTGCGGCGGGGATCGCGCCGCGCCTTTGGGATGAGGGTCAGGCCGCTGGCGGTCGCAAGCTCGACCACGGCGGTGCGGTGCGCATCGATCAGGCCATAACGAGCGCCGATCGGCTCGCCGAGCGGCCCCTCGACGCCCGCGGTCCGGTATTCGCCGCGTTGCGCGGAGACCAGGGCCTCGACAGTTCCGTCGCCACCGTCTGCGACCGGGATTTCGACCACCTCAGCGTCGGGAAAGACCTCGCGCACGCCGCGCGCGATTGCGGCGGCGGCCTGCGGTGCGGTGAGAGTTCCTTTGAACGCGTTGGGCGCGACGACGACCTTTAGCACCGGGGAGAGCGTAAATGTGGCCGGCAAGTCTCCGTCTCGGTTAGTCCGGACAAACGAAACTCATCGCGCACGCAAACGTCGGATAGTCCGGACTATCCGGGTGGTCCGGGTCTAGTAGACCGGGATCGTCCAGTCCTGGTACTTCGGCGCGTCGCCCCGCACGGCGTTGAAGTAGATGTTCTGCAGCTCCTGCGTGAACTCCCCAACCTTGCCGTCGCCGACCGGCCGGCGATCCACCTCAACCACCGGCGAGATCTGCGCGCCGGTGCCGCAGAGCAGCAGCTCATCGCATGTGTACAGTTCGGTGCGGTCGATGCTGCGCTCGAGGACTTGCAGGTTGAGCTCGTCGTGGATCACCTTCATGAGCAGCTGCCGGGTCACGCCCTCGAGGATGTCGTCGGTGACGGGGGGCGTGATGAACGCGCCGTCCTTGAGCATGAAGATGTTCTCGGCCGAACCTTCGGACACGTGGCCCTCGACGGAGAGCACGATCGCCTCGTCGAAGCCGCTCTCCACCGCCTCCGACTTCGCCAGCGCTGACTGCGCATACGAACCCGTGATCTTTGCCCGCGCGGGCAACGACTGGTCGGGGACGCGGCGCCAGCTGCTGACCATGCAGCGGATTCCGGCCTCGATCTCGACGTAGTTGCCGAAGGGAATCGCATAGATGAAGAACGTGCGGTTCAGGTTGTGCAGCCGGACGCCGATCTCCTCGCTCGAGGTATAGAGAAGCGGCCGCACGTAGACATCTGACTTGAACTCGTTGCGGCGGAGCAGCTCGAGAGTGAAGTTGACGAGCTCTTCAGTGGTGTGCGGAAGCTGCATCCGCATCACGTTCGCGGAGCGCCGCATCCGGTCGTAATGCGCGGCCGGCTGGAGCAGATACAACTGGCTCTTCTTTTCGTTCCAGTACGCGCGGATTCCTTCGAAGACCGCCGTCCCGTAATGCAGCGCGTGCGTCATGAGGCCGAGCTTCACGTCGTTGTAGCGCGCGAACTCGCCGTCGAAGAACACCCACGTGTTTGGATGCTCCGCGGGTTTCTTCACCGCGGCCTTCGCTTTGGTGTCCACACCCATCGAGCTAAGTGTAATTGCGGTGCCCCATCTGTCCGGGCGCCATAGGCGCCGGGACGTCTTCCCCCATGAATGGGGAAGGGCCCCATCTGTCCGAGCGCCACGGGCGCTGAGACACCTTCCCCACAAGTGGGAAAGGTACGATTCCAGTCGTGAGCCTCTACGGCACCATCGCGGACCTCCGCCGCGAGTACCCGACGACCGGCGCCATGCAAACGCTCGACCTCGTTGTCGCGGAGCTGGGCAGCACACGCGACAACCTCAAGGAGGCGGTGCAGACGCTCGAGGGCAAGCCGCTGCCGCCGGGAGGCAAACCCGTCCTCGACGAGCTCGTGAAGCGGGCGCGGGAGGAGGGCACGTACGACCTCGACTATGGACCGGACCCGTACGACAAGCCGCCCCCTGAGGCCCTCGACGAGGCGACCGCCGGCATCGGCGCGCTACTCGCCATCTCGTCTCTGGTCGGCATCGCGCTGGCCGTGGCGGCGGTGGTCGTGGGCCTGAACGCCATATTCAGCTCGAGCAGTGGCTGAGTATTCGTTCGACGTCGTCTCCGAGTTCGACTCGGCCGAGCTCACCAACGCGCTCGACCAGGCACGCCGCGAGGTCGGCACCCGCTTCGATTTCAAAGACACCGCCACCGTCTTCGACCAGCGTGCCGACCTGATCGTCATCGAGTCGGCGAGCGAGGACCGGGCGAAGGCCGCGCTGCAGGTGCTGCGCGAGAAGGGGGCACGCCGCCAGCTCTCCCCCAAGCTGTTCAAGGCGGGCGACCCCAAGACGGTCGGCAAGGGCCGCGGACAGATCGAGGTCAGTCTCAACGCAGGCATCACCGATGACATCGCGCGAGACTTGCGCAAGCGAATCCAGAACGTGTCGAGCAAGCTCCAGGTGCGCATCCAGGGCGACCAGCTCCGAGTTGTGAGCAAAGACAAGGACACCCTGCAGCTGGTGATCAAATCGCTTCGCGAGGCGGAGGACATCCCCGTCCCGCTCCAGTTCACGAACTACCGCTAGACCGAACAGGCCATAGGCGTGCTTGTCATCCCCGCGATCGACATCCTCGGCGGCCGGTGCGTGCGCCTGACGCAGGGCGACTACAACAAGCCGGCGATCTACGCCGACGACCCGGTCGAGGTGGTCAAGCGGTTCGCCGCCGCCGGCGCCAAGCGCGTGCACGTGGTCGACCTGGACGCGGCCCGCGGGTCCGCGAGCAACAAACCGGTGATCGCTCGGATGCTCGAGGAGCCGGGCGTCGAGCTCCAGGTGGCGGGCGGTGTGCGAACGATTGAAACCCTGGACGGACTGGTCGAACGCGGCGCCCAGTTTGTCGTGATGGCGACCGCAGCGGTGCGTGATCCGCACCTCTTCGAGCGCTGCACGATCAAGCATCCCGGCCGTGTGATGGCCGCGCTCGACGTCCGCGACAACAAGGCGGCGGTCGGCGGATGGCTGGACACCGACAGCGTTTCCGTCCGCGCGCTCATCGGTCGCTGGGAGCTGCTTCCCCTCGCCGCGGTCATCCTGACCTCCATCGACCGGGATGGCACCCTGTCCGGGCCCGACCTGCAGACCCTGATGGGCGTCCGCAAGATGACCAAGTTCGACCTCCAGTACTCAGGCGGGATCGCCTCGCTCGACGACCTGCGCCGAGTGTCCGCGGCCGGCGCACAGGGAGCCATCCTGGGCAAGGCGCTTTATGAGGGGAAGCTGACGCTGGACCAAGCTCTGGCGTTGTGAGGCAAGCGGCGGTCGCGGCCCTGGTCGTCCTGGTGGTGGCCTGCGGCGGGCGGGAAACGGCCAACGACCAAGGCTTGCACAAGGACATCCAGAACGACACCAGCGGCGCTGAGGTGACGTTTGACGCGACGCTGTCGACCGACCCGGTGCAGAACGGCGACCACGAGGTGTTCCAGGTCAAGACGACAACGGGCGAAACGCTCGAGGTCGACCACAACACGACCCTCGCCCAGGCTGTGCCCTTGCACAAGGGCGACATCGTTGTGATCCACGGCCAGCTCTATATCGACCCCGGACCGCGTTACGGCGTGCACTGCACGCACGCGCAGACCTCGAGCGGCTGCCCCAACCCCGGCTGGATCGAGTACAACAACACGTACTACGAATGAAATCGCGGAAGAGGACTTCGTCTCCTTCCGCGGGCCATCCCCTCCACTAGCAACGATGGGCAGCGATTGGAAGGGATACGTCAGGTGACGGCCGGAATGAATCCGGCCTACATGCAACAAAATGGTCTTAACGAATGAGGCGATCACCCCGCCCCAGGCCCAACAGCTTCCTCGGCAATCTCTCGGCCGGGTCGTATGGCCCGCTGCAAAGATTCGGCGTGATCGTCGGCAACGTCTGGCGCAAGCGCGGAGGACAGGGATGCTGCGGAAACTACGGCGAGCCTGGTTGTTGAATGACCGCCGACGAGGCCCGTGCGGCCGGACTGATCAAGTAAGACAGGGTGTAGCTGTAGGCCGGATTCACTCCGGCCGTCTCCAATGCTTCCGGCCAATCGCCTCCATGCGCGACCTGCAACGGAGGGGGCCCCGCGGGGGGAGGCCTGACTCCCCCGCGATCAGTCCCGTGCGGCGGGATTGGTGAAGTAACCCGACGGAGTGAAGCTGTAGGCAGCTAGGACTTCGGGCGCGCCGCCTTGCGGGCGACCTGCCAGACCGTGGCCTGGGCCACCGGCCGGATCACGATCTCGTCGATGTCCACATGCGGCGGTCGCGTGGCGGCGAAGACGACGCAGTCAGCGATGTCCTCGGCGGTGAGCGGCTTCAGTCCGTCGTAAACGGCTTTCGCCGCCTTACGGTCGCCATGGAAGCGGACCAGGCTGAACTCCGTTTCGACCAGTCCCGGTGCGATCTCGGTCACCCGGATCGGCTCGCCGTTTAGCTCGAGCCGAAGCGTCTTGGTGATGGCGCGGACCGCGTGCTTGGCGGCCGTGTACCCCGCCCCGCCCTTGTACGTCTCGAACCCGGCGATGGAGCCGATGTTCACGATGTGGCCGTGCTTGGCCTTGCGCAGCAGCGGCAGGCACGCGCGCGTCATCCACATGAGGCCGAGCACGTTTGTCTTCCACATGCCGATCCACTCATCGTCGATCGCCTTGTCGATCGGGTTCAGCCCCAGCGCGCCGCCTGCATTGTTCACGAGGAGGTCGATGTGGCCGAAGCGCTTCGCCACCTCTTTCACGAACTGCTTCACGCTCGCCTCGTCCGTGACGTCGAGGTGAAGCGCAACTCCCTCCTCGCCCGCGACCCGCTCCAGCCGATCGATCCGACGGGCCCCCACGACAATGCGGTAGCCATTGCGTCCGAGCGCGATGGCTGTGGCGGCTCCGATGCCTGAGGAAGCCCCCGTGACGACCGCGACTGGAGTCATTGTTTCGCCCCCACGGTTAAGCGATGCAAATCCGGCGCCGACCAAGCGTAACCTAGAGAAAAATGCTCGACGCGATCGTTGCACTCGTCGCTCTCCTGCTCGTCGCGGCCGGCATCGCGGTGATCGTGGGGCCCCGGAACATCACCCGACGCATCAGGTCGCTGCGCCGGCCCGCGGCCTTTGCGACCATGTTCGGGCCGAGACCACCGCGCGAGGTGGTGACACCCGCCCTGAATCCGAAGACGCAGCGCGTCGTCGTCGCGGCCGGCCGGCTGGCCAACTGGATGCGAGCCCACGGTCAGGAGGAGGTGGCGCGAGACATTAGGGCTGGGGCGGCGCGTCTGACCGGCAATGAGGCGGCCGGTCTCTACGCGCTGCAGACGACCCTGCGACGGATCCGGGTCGTCAACGTCACCGACACCGCGGCCCATGAGCGACTCCGGGTGCTGATCGCCGAGCTACGCAAGGCGCTCCAGGACCGGTTCGAGCAGCTGGAGCTGCTTCCGTTCCGCAAACCCTGAACACAAGCCGCTACTGCTTAGGCTTGGGACCCTTGCCCGACTCGATATACCTCTGCAGCGACTCCATGTTCTTGTGAATGCCGGCAGCGTACTGAGGTCCAAGCAGCCCGCCGGCAAAACGCAGCAGCCCCGTCAGCCCATAGTCCATGTCGTACACGAGCCTGGTCGTGCCGTCCTTGCGCTGGGTGTAGGTGTACGACCACGTGCCTTTGAGCGGTCCTTTGATGAAGCGACCCGCGCACTTCTTCGGCTTGTTGTAGACATCCTGCTCGACCTCGAGCGTCACCTTGTTTCCACCTGGCAGGTTCAGGTGGTAGCGATATCGCGTGCCCCTTCCCGGCGGGCCGTCGTCGAGCTTCTCCACCTTGTCGAGGTACGTAGTCCATCTGGGAGCGTTCTTGACATCCTCCGCGACCACCGCCCAGACGCGTTCCAGCGGCGCGGCGATGTCGATCTGCTCGTGGATGTTCGCCACGGATTGATCATGGCATCAGATGCCTGAGGCCAGTTCGCCGCGTGCGCTCGGCGCGCTGCGCCACCGCAACTACCGCTTGTTCCTTACCGGCCAGATCATCTCGACCATCGGCACGTGGATGCAGAGCGTCGCGATGCCGTGGCTCGCCCTCCAGATCACGCACAGCGGCCTGCTCGTCGGCCTCGTTCTCGCCGCCCAGTTCACACCGATTCTCCTCGGCGGCCAGTTCGGCGGCATCGTCGCCGACCGCTTCCGCAAACGCAGCATCCTCCTTGCCACGCAAACGGCGTTTGTCGTTCCCTCATTCGCCCTGTTCGTGGTCAGCGCCGGCGGTCACGCGCAGTACTGGATGGTGATCGTCGCCGCGATCGCGACGGGCACCATCAACCTCTTCGACGTCCCCGCGCGGCAGTCGTTCATCGTCGAGATGGTCGGCAAGCAGGACCTGATGAACGCGATCGCGCTGAACTCTTCCGTCTTCAACGGCGCTGCGGTCATCGGGCCGTCTGTCGCCGGCCTGGTGATCGCGCTGGTAGGAGTGCCGCTGTGCTTCCTGGCGAACTCGATCAGCTACCTGGCGGCGGTCGGTGCGCTGCTCCTCATGCGCGACCTGCCGCGCGTCGAGCCCCAGGTCCACGTCGAGCACTGGTTCGCCCGGCTGGCGCAAGGCGCCTCGTACGCTCGCCACGAGCCCGTCGTCGGCGGCCTCCTGGTGGCGATCGCCACGTTCTCCCTTTTCGCCATGAACCGGCAGACGATCCTGCCCCTCTTCGCCGACCAGGTGCTCCATGTCGGCGCGAAGGGATTCGGATTCCTGCTCGGCTCGATGGGCCTCGGGGCGCTCGCGGGCGCGCTCACGCTGGCCTTTCAGCCGCACCTCGGCGCGGATCCGCGACGCCAGCTATGGATGGCCGCGATCTGGGTCGCGGCGCTCCTCGAGTTCTCCATCTCACGCGTGTTTGCGATCTCACTGCTGACGCTCTTCGTCGCGGGCTACTGCCAGATCTCGTTTCTCGCGACCACCAACAACCGCATCCAGACAGCGACGCCCGACCATCTGCGCGGCCGCGTGATGGCGCTCTACTCGCAGGCCTTGATCGGCGTCGGACCTCTGGGCGCAATGCAGGCCGGGTTGCTGGCGACGCTGTTCGGCGCGCCCTGGGCGATGGCGATCGGCGCGACTGTTGCCGGCGCCGTCGTGCTGGCGATCGCGCTTGTTGTGCCTGAGGTGTTCGGCCCTTCTCAGCCGAAGAAGACTTCGAGCACCGCCGCGACGGCCAGCGCCGGAACCAGCCAGCGCAGCGCGCGCACGTAGTCGGCAAGCGCGCCCATCACTCGCGCCGCCCAGCCGCCTCGCGCGTCCATGTGAAGCGCGGTCGCGCCGACCTGGATAGCGAGGCCCCCGGCGATGATCGCCGCCGGTATCTCGACGATGCCGTTCGGCACGATGCCGGTCAGAGCGATGGTCCAGGACGACAGCGCGGCCGCGAAACCGAGCAGGAATCCCGGTGCGAAGGTGAGCAGGAATCCGCTTAGGCCCGCGGTCGAGACCGCGAGGACGGCGACGAGCACAAAGGCGAGCAGGTTGTGACTGAAGATCGCGGCCGCCTCCTCGAGCGCTCCTCCGCCACCCGTCGACCGGACCAGGCTCGAAAGTACGGGCCTCACGACTGCCGGCGGAATCGCGTTCGAGACGCCGGCCAGGTAGCCTGCCAGCGCCCCCAGCGGAAAACCCGCGGCGGCGAGCAGCATCGGCACCCGGCGCATCCAGACCAGTCGCACGAAGCCAGGCCGGCTCTCGAAACCGGCGCGGACTGCGCCCAGCGCGCGGCGAAACGGATGCCTCAGCCCGGAGTCGCGCGCGAGCAGCGCCTCGCGCGAGAAGCCGCTGAAACCCATGCGCAGGAGGGCTACGGCGACCACCGCCATGAGAAGCGCGAACGCCCACAGGAACTCCGCGCGCCCCAGCAAGATCAGCGCGGCCTCGACCTGGAGCACGACGGACATCGGCAGGATGATGAAAGAGGCCATCACGTTGGCGGCTCGCATGGTGCGCGCGTTGAGGCTGATGATCACGGCGCCGGCCACCATGGCCGCGACCTGGCAGATCGTCGAAAGGGCCAGCGCCAGGAGGATGCCGATCGGGAAGTATCCGAGCCCTGTGAACGTGATGAGGCAGTAGACGATCAGCCCGCCGTAGCAGAGGGCGAGAGACACGGCGAGCACCGCGGCCACCTTCCCGGCGTAGATCTCCGCCTCGCGCAGCGGCGTCGAGAGCAAGACCTCCAGCGTCGTCCGCTCGCGCTCACCGACGAAGGACTCGAGCGCGAGCACAAGAGAGAAGCTGGCAGGGATGAAGACGACAAAGAAGGCCCCGACGAGGGCGAGGCGGTTGACCACCGCGGTGCCGCCGCCGAAGGCGGCCAGCGCCCGCACCCCGGATCCGGAGCCGACGGGGATCGCGACCGTGAGCGCGACCATCGCGACGACCAGGCGCAGCTCGCTCACCGCGTCGCGGAGGTCTCGGCTGGCGACCAGGAAGGCCTTACGCCGTTCGAGTTTCGGCCAGGTCACGCTCATGTTCGATCCCGTGGTTGCCGACGATCGCGAGGTAGATGTCCTGCAGCGTCGGGAGCTCGCGAATCTCCTGGCGCGTCTTGAGGCCCGACGCGCGGCGCAGCTCGATCATGCTGCCGACGGCCAGAGCCCGGCCGGCCGCCATGATCCCGATGCTCCCGGCCAGCTGCTCGGCCTCTTCCATGCTGTGGGTGCAGATCACGAGGGCGCACCCCTCCTTCTGCAGGTCTTTCAGGTATGCCCACGCCCGGCGCGCGCTGTCGGGATCAAGCGCCGACGTCGGTTCGTCGGCCAGGACCAGCCGCGGACGGTGCAGCGTCGCGCGAATCAGCGCGACCTTCTGCCGCATCCCTTTGGAGAACGTGCCCAGCCACCGATCACCCGCATCGCTCAGCTCGAAGATCTCGAGCATGTCGTCGATACGCCGCTCCCGAATCGCAGGCTCGATATCGTAGATGGCGCCGAAGTGGTCGAGGTATGCACGCACCGACATTCGTTCGTACAGCCCAGGGACCTCCGGCATCAACCCGACGCGCGCCCGCACCGCCGCCGGGTCCTCCGCCGAATCGATCCCGTCCACCTTCACCGCGCCGGCTGACGGAAGGAGCACTCCGGCCATGCACCGGAGGGCTGTCGTCTTGCCGGCGCCGTTGCGTCCGAGCAGCACCAGGCACTGACCCTCGTCGAGGCTGACCGTCAACTCCTTGAGCGCGAGCACGTCGCCGTACCGTTTGGCGAGTCCGTCAACTTCGAGCATGGCCCAGAGGATTGTGACTGGAGGTGGGGTCTAAGTTGCCGATTTAGGCGGGGCCGGAAACCTCGGCGTGAGGCCGGGGTCAAGGCCCCTGACCGCGCGCCGGCCCCAGGCGGCCAGGAGCAGAAAAGCGACGACGAACCCCAGGATCCCGGCGAGCAGTACGGCGATGACCGGAGCGCCGAAACCGATCGCGATGAGGCCGCCGATCGCGCCCGCCACGGCCGAGACGATGACCGACAGCATGCCCGGCAGCGTCTGCAGGCCGTGAAAGACGGTGCCCAGCCTGCTCGCGCCGGTCGGCGCGATGCCGAGCGTGTGGAGCACCCCCTGCAGGTCGTCGTAGGGGCTGGTCGTGAAGTGCGGCTCGAGTTCCGGGTGCAGATCGAGGTACGCGTTGCGAAGCCGGTTCATGGCGACCACCCAGCGGAAGTCGTCGCGGTTGAGGGACATCAGCCGCGCGACGGTGAACACACCGGTGACCATGACGACCGCAAGCACGAAGATCGCGATCGAGATGAAAACCGGTCCGAAACGATCTGCTTGCGCGACGAGCGCCAGCGCGATGACGGCGCCGGACAGGATGGTCAGAAATATGTTCACCCGGCCGAGCGAC
>DATIOJ010000129.1:0-11071 GCA_035473355.1 Candidatus Limnocylindrales bacterium | reverse complement strand
GATCTGCGTTTTTTGACCGGATCACGAATCGCCACGACCACGCCTACCTGATCACCGGGGACGTACCCGAAGCAGAATCGCACGCCGACGCCGAAGGCAGGGTGGCCCACCTGTTGGAGGAGATCGCTCGTGACTTCAAGGCCCGCCGGCCGGGGACCAAGAGCGCTCTGCCGAAGCCGATCACAAAGGTCTGGCGCTGGCATCACTAGCCGGCCAGCGTCCGTTACACGAGGACGCGATCCGCAGCTACGTCGCGATCACTTTCGATGGCGTCGACGTGGAGATCGCCTCCCAGGAGGGCGGCGCGCCGGAGATCGCCTGGGGCGACACCTTCTTCATCTACGACCCCAATCGTGAGTTCGAGGGGCCGCGCCGATTTCCGTTTGCGACGATCGTCATAAAGGACTACGGCGACTTCGACAACGCCTCTCAGCTCGATCGGCCGGGCGTCTTTCGCCTCAACATCGGGGTGAGCAAGGAGACCTTCGTGCGGCTGTTTCCCGACGAAAACGACCACGACTTCACCGCGCTCGACGTGCTGATGCCGCACCCCGTCTATGGGAAGAACCACTGGGTGTGCATCCTCAACCCCAGCGACGCGTCCTTCGAGAAATTGGGACCGCTGCTCGCCGAGGCGTACGAGATCGCGGTCAAGCGGGCGGGCCCAAGGAGCCGGGCCTCCGGCGGCGGCTGAGCCTTATTAGGATTCGTGGTGTGAGTCCCGCGCCCCGGGGACCGATGAAGATGCCCAAGCCCAGCGACGAGGCGAAGGCCGCGCTGGCGCGCGTCGTGCCGGATGAGCCGGCGGTCACGATCAAGCCGATGTTCGGCCAGATGTCTGGATTCGTGAACGGAAATATGTTCATCGGGATCTTCGGCGAGGAGTTGATTCTCCGGCTTCCGGAGGAAGAGATCGCGAAGGTCAAGAAACAGGGCGGGCGCGACTTCGAGCCGATGACCGGGCACAAGATGGGCGGCTACGTGGTGTTCGAGGGCGAATGGCGCAGCAAGCCGCCACACGCGCTGATCAAGCGCGCGCTGGAAGAGGCCCGCAAGATGCCGGCCAAAAAGCCCAAACCAAAAAAGAAGTAGCGCCCGGCCAAACCCCAGTTAGTCCGGACTTTGCGGGCCCATCTGTCGCGGAAACCCCGGATAGTCCGGACTATCCGGAACCAACTCTTAGGGTTAGCGGCCTTTTCGACGCTTGGAGTTTGCTTCCAGGATCTGGGCCGGAGTCGGCTCGACCGACTCGGGCGACGGCCCCGGGACGGGCGCCGCAGCCACCGGTTCCGGTTCAGCCGCGACCACAGCCTTGTGCTTGCCCATCGTCACGTTCCCGGTGAACGTGGCTCCATCCTCCACCGTGAGCCGCCCGACGCGCACATCGCCGCCGATCAGCGACGCATCGCTTCCGACCACTAGCCGGTTGTACGCCGTCACTGTGCCGTTCACCTTCCCGCCGCGCGCGATCTCGATGTCGCCGGTCGCCTCCAGCGCCCCTTCCACCGTCCCTGCCACGCGCAGATCACCCTCGATGTACAGCTGACCGACCAGCCGGTCCTTTGGACCGAGGACTACTGAGTTGCGGTCGCCGTTCGAGCCGTTTTCCGCCGCGGCCGGGACGGGGGTCGCGGCCCTACTGGCCGGACGCCTGCTGCTCAAAGTCACCCATCCGGACGTGTCCGTTCAGCGTCGCGCCATCGTCGATCTGCAGCCGGCGGACCTGGATGTCGCCGTTGAGCCGAGCGTTCTTGCCCAGGGTCAACTTGTCGCGAGCCGTGACGGCGCCTTCGATCGTTCCCTTCAGCGTCACGTTGGAGCCCTCGAGCAGCGCCCGTACATTCGCGCCGTTGGCGACGTCGATGTTGCCCGTCACACGCACTTCGCCCTCCACGCGACCGTCCGCGTGGATCGAGCCGTCGTAGATGAGCTTGCCCTCGAGGATGTCCCCGGGACCCATCGAGAACTGCTTGCGACCGTCGCGTTTGACTTCTCCGTTGTCCGCAGAAGCCGTGCCTTCTGCTACCGCCTCCTGTACGTCCATGCGTTACCCCCGACTTGGAATTTGCGACCCGGTCCCGCCCGAATCAGGCGCTAAAGGTTAGACCACCACGGCTGCGAATCAAGGACAGCAGTGTTCAGATGTCGCCAGGCAATCAAGCCTTGCCTACTCGCACGGATTCGAGCGCACGTGCGAATCCCGGCAGCGCGCGCTCGACCATCGAGTCGTTTCCGGTCAGCGAGATGCGAAACCATCCTGGTAATTCGAACATCCGACCCGGCAGCACGAACACGTCTTCGTCCGCGAGCCGGCGTGTGAATTCCATGTCGTCGGCGATCGGCGAGCGCACCATCACGTAGAAGGTGCCCTCAGGCGTCACCGCCTCGTAACCCATCTCAGTGAGAGCGGGAACCATCACATCGCGCCGTCGCTGCATGGCGTCGACGTCGATGATCAGCTTTTCCAGGTCCCCCATCGCGTACTGCATCAATGCGTTGGGAAAGGCGTAGCCCAGCGCCGCCTGCGAGACCAGCAGCGCGGTTCGCAGCTCCTCGCGGTCTGGCATCGTCGGCGGCATCGCGATGTAACCCAGCCGCTGTCCTGGCGCCACCAGCGTCTTGCCGTACGTGTAGATGAGGAACGACCGATCGTAATAGCCCAGCGGCGTGTTGAACTCGCGGCCGTCGAAGAGGATCCGGCTGTAGGACTCGTCGGAGATCAGGTAGATCGCGCGGTGCGACGCTTCGAGCACGTCGGCGAGGCGTTCCAGCTCGTCAGGCGTGAAGACGCGGCCGCTTGGATTGTGCGGAGAGTTGACGATGATCGCGCGCGTCTGCGGCGTGATGTGCCACTCGATGGCTTCCACCGGCAGCTCGAACTGCGGCGGCGTGAAGTCGACGCGCACCGGCTTGGCGCCCAGCGAGAGGATCATCGGGACGTAGAAGAACCACGGCGGAGAGAGGTAGATCACCTCGTCGCCAGGATCGACGACCGCCCGCAGCGTCGACGCAAGCGCACCGAACGCTCCGGTGGTCATCGCGATGTCCTTCGGATCAAAGTCGATGCCGACTCGCGTGCGCAGCGACTCCACGGCCACCTGGACCGCCTTCGGGTCGCTGAACTTATAGGCGAACCAGTCCTTGTTCTGCGGCGCGGCCCACCTGACCAGCGCCTGCTGGATCTCGGGCAGCGGCATCTCCTGCGGGTTGCCGAAGCGGAAGTCGCACGCCTCGGGTCGCATGACCCGCTGCTCGTACATCTCATCGCCGATGAACGTGAGCACCGGCTCGAGGTACTCCATCATGCCGCGGACGACGGACGAGAAGGCGCTCATGCGTACTCTCCCAACAAACCGCTTTCGGTGAGGCCGGCTGCCCGCGACGATACAGCTATGTAGGGCTCGTGGCCGTACCCGCGCTGCATCAGGTGCGGATGGTCGCGCAGCGCGATGCGCCAGTCCTCGAGCTGGCTGCGGTGACACTCGATGGCGCGCAGCTTCATCATCACCTCGTCGGCGTCGAGCTCGAAGACGACGTCGACCTTCTCCTGCGGCTCCACCCGCAACGAATGATTGCCGCCCGCCAGGCCGATCGCCTCGCGATAGAACTGGCTCAGCTGATCGTCGAAGGCGAGGTGGTACAGCGCCGGCCTCTCGCCTTCTGTCATCGCGGCCACGGCCGCATCCGTGCACGCACCCATCGCGATGTGGTCGGGATGTCCGTATCCGCCGTCAGGACCCCAACCCACCACGGCGCGCGGCCGGATCCTGGTGATCTGCTCCCAGATCCGCTGCGTGATCTCCTGGCGGTCGATCTCTGCGACGCCGCCGTCGGGGTAATCCCACAGCTCGACGCCGGTCAGGCCCAGCGCGACCGCGGCCCCCTCCAGCTCGCCGGCGCGGATCTCGGGCAGGTCCTTCTCCTCCGCGCCTGGAGGTTTGCCCATCCATCCCTTTTCTCCGTACGTGGCGCAGATCAGGTGCGTCGCGATGCCCGCTCGCGTGTGGCGCAGCACCAGCCCGCCCGAGCCCATCGACTCGTCGTCGGGATGCGCCATGACCAGCAGCAGGCCTCCCTTCTGCTCTTCCACGAAGGGCTAGGGTATGCGGTCTTCCATCTCCCACGCGTGGTCGAGGGCGTGCCACGCGATGCGACGCACCGCGTATGCGGGCGGCCATTTCGCACCCGGCACGGGTTTGCGCAGGGCCTCGAGAAGGGCGTCGCGATCGTGCTCATTCATACGAACGCCGATCTGCGGCGCGTAGCCCTGCTCCGACTCGATGACGTGGCGGTACATCTTGTCGCGGTCGCGCCCACCGCCGCGCGGCCCCTTGCGCAGCTCCTGCGGCACCTTCGCCTTGACCTGGTCGAGATACTTCCACGAGGCCTCGAGCAGGGCGAGCATGCGCCTGGTGTCAGCGGCGCTCATCGGTTTGGCCTCGCTCTGGGCGGGGATGCCTGGAGCGCCGAAGTCGGTCGTGGCGTTGCCCTTCAAGCGCTCCACGACCTTGAAGGCGGTCGCATCCTCGGGCAGGTTGATTCGAGCCAGCCTGGTGACCTTCGCATAGCGAGGCGCGTACGCGACGAGGTTGGCGAGGGCGGCAGCCTCGTCCTTGCCCGACCGGCACCATCCGGGCCAGTCGGCGGCACTGGCGAATGCACGCTTGGCGCCGGCCTCGACGAAAATGCGGGTAAGCGCGGCCACGCGGCCGAGCTTACCGTCTCGACGTCAGCTAGTTGGAGGCGGCGGGACTCGCGGCTGCTGCCGGGCAGGCCGCATTCTCAGCGGCTTCGACGGCGGCCGATTCGCCGGTCTCGTGCGCCGACGCCTCGTTGGAGTGACCGGGACCGCCGCACGGGTGGCCGCCAGGGCCGCCGGGGCCGCCCGGCCGGGCCGTGCCGTTGTTCTCGGCCGCCTCCTGGGCAGCGCTCTCACCCGTCTCGTGGGTCGCGGCCTCGTTGGACGACGGGGTCGGCGAAGCCGCCGTCAGGGCGGCGAGCACGGACGTGGCCGGGCTGAAGGTGCTTCGGGCCGCCATCGCGCCGGCCACGCCGCCGAACACCAGGGCCGCCGCCACCACGGATCCGAAAATCACGAGTCGAGTTCTGTCCATACGACAGATGATCCCGACCCAACCTCAAAAAGAGCTTGGATTCTGGTGTGAGTTGAGTTCCGGCCGAAAGAGAGCTTGCTGCCGGCGGCACGGCGCCACCGGCAGCAGCTACCCCTCCTAGAGGTTCTCGTGGATCAGGCGCCCGAGCGTCTTGTATTTCTCGGGTTGGCTGTTCCTCAGGTAGAACGCCAGGATGACGCCCAGGGCGATGATGGCCAGGTCGATCGGACCGAGCCACCGGGCGAACCCAAGGCCACCGCTGACGAAGTCGATGTTGGTGAACAGCAGGTACAGCACGAATGCCTGGCCGGCGAACGAGATGATCGGGGCCAGCACGGTGCTCCACCAGTGGACCTCTGTCCCGTGGTTCTGCCAGAAGTAGAGAAGGATCGCGACCGAGACCAGCGCCTGGACGGCCAGGATGATGATCACGCCCATGATCGCCATCAAACCGTACAGGTCGACGTACGCCTGCTGGGTCGGGTTGTCGCGTCCGGCGAAGAACGCGAAGACGACAACGATCGCCGCCGCGATGATGGACTGCGTGATGGACGCGATGTGCGGGCTCTTGTATCGGGGGTGCGTCCTGCCGAGCGCGGAGGGCAGCACCTGCTCGCGCCCGAGCGAGTAGAAGTAGCGGCACGCCGTGTTGTGGAAGGCCATGCCGCACGCGAACGAGCCGGTGATGATCAGGATGCTCAGCGCCTGGTCGACGCCGAGTCCGATGTACTGCTGGGCCGGGCCGAGGTAGAACTGGCCCGCGTTGGTCTGCGCCTGGGTGATCGCATCCTTCAACGTGGCGTAGCCGGCGAACGGAGCCCAGCTTGTCAGGATGTAGAAGATCCCCAGCCCTACGACCGAGATGTACATCGCCAGCGGGACGATGCGCTTTGGGTCTTTCGACTCTTCACCGTAGTTCGGGGCCATCTCGAAGCCGACCCACGACCAGAAGGCGAAGAACAGGCCGATCGCCGGGATGCCCGCCGCAAGGGTTCCCGCGGCGCCGAAGCCCTGGAACGCCTTGACCGGGTTCAGCGCCTCGACCGAGAACGCCGTGGAGTTGAGCGCGCCGCGGCCGATCATGAACGCGTCGAAGATCAGGAGGAACACGATCTCCCCGATCAGGAAGACACCGAGGATCCGCGCCGATATGCGGATGTCGAAATAGGTGATCACCGAGATGATGGCCACCATGATCAGCGCGAGCCACGGCCACTGGATGCCGTTCAGCCAGCCGGCGCCTGTCGCGGTGCCGATCTGGCTCAGCTTCTGGTTGAGGAAGAACGCGAAGCCGCCGCACAGCGACGCTTCGAACACCGAGTAGGCGACCACGGCGCCGAAACCGGTGCCGAGTCCAAGCTCACGGCCGAGGCCATGGCTGATGTATGAGTAGAAGCCGCCGGCCGTCGTCACCTTGCGTGACATCGCGACGTATCCGACCGAGAAGATCGTCAGGATGACGGTGGCGAACAGGAACGCCGCCGGGGCGCCCAGGCCGTTGCCGAAGCCGACCACGAGCGGCGTGTTGAACATCATCGCCGAGATGGGCGCCGAACCCGTGACCGTCAGGAACAGCACCCCCGCCAGCCCGACCGCGTGCTTGCGCAGCATCGGCACATCCGCACGTTGCGAGATGTCGAATATATCGGCCTCTGCCTGCGCCAGAGGCTCGACACCCACCGTATGTTCAGCCATGAATCGACCCCTCCTTCTGCTTCCGATCTGCTGGAGCCATCAATAGATCTCCAGGTATTCCTGGAGCTCCCAGTCCGTCACGTGATCGGCAAACCGCTGCAGCTCGTATCGGCGCATGACGGTGTACGCCTTGACGAACTCCTCACCCAGCATCCCTGTGATCTGCTTGTCGTTCTCGAGGAGCTGCAGCGATTCCTCGAGCGTCGTCGGCAGCTTGGTTTTCGATTCGTCCTCCTCCGCGGGAGGATGCGCGGCGGGCTCTAGCTCCAACTTCTCCTGGACGCCGAGCAGCCCGCTCGCCAGCAGCGCGGCGCCGACCAGGTACGGGTTGGAGAGGCCGGACGGAGCGCGGTTCTCGATGTGCCTGCTCGCCGTCGAGCCGCCTTTGACGCGCACGAATGCGCTGCGGTCTTCGGGGCCCCATGACACGTTGGTCGGGCTGAACGTGTGTCGGCGCCGCCGCTTGAGACAGTTGATGGTCGGCGCGAGCAGCGCGTAGATCGAGGCCGCGTGGCGCAGCTGGCCCGCGATGAACTGGCGGCCGACCTTTGACAGACCCGCCTCTGCGCCGTCGTCCGCCATCGCATTCTCTCCGCCGTCGACGCGGGTGAGGCTCATGTGCGTATGGGCGCCGCACCCCGCGCCGTCGGCGAAAGGCTTGGACATGAAGGACGCGAGGAGGCCCTCCTTGCGCGCGATCTCCTTGACCCCATTCTTGAAGCTGAAGGCCCGATCCGGGCCACCCATACCGCCGGCCGGCGAGTAGTTGATCTCCCACTGCCCGCCCGCGTACTCGCAGTTGGCGGTGATGATGTCGATCCCGTAATCGCGCATCTCGCTCACGATCCGCTCGATCGCGGGCACCCACGTGTTTCGGACCGAGTTGAAGATGTGATAGCCGCTGAACACGGGCTTGTGGGTGTCGGGGTCGAGCAGGTAGAACTCGCTCTCCATGCCCATCACCGGCTCGAAGCCCATCTTGCGGCTGTGCTCGAGCACGCGGGCAAAGACGTGCCGCGGTGACGCCGCCAACGGCCGGCCGTCGGCCCACTTCGCGTCGCAGATGAAGCGCCCGGTCGCCACGACCCAGGGCACGATCGCGGCCGTCGCCGGATCGGGATGCAGCAACTGGTCGGCGTACGCGACCTCTTCGTTGTAGAGCGTGCCCGGCACGACGTCGGAGCGGCTGTCGAGCACGGCGGCGCCGCCGTACATGTTCAGGCCGTCGCGCGAGTAGTGCGCAGCGTGCTCGATGGGGACGATCTTGGAGCGGCTCGTTCCGTGCATGTCGGGCAGCTCGAATCGCACGTTGCGGATGCCCTTCTCCCTCCAGTCGGAGAGGACCCTGTCGACCGACACCGACTTCTTCTCTGCTATAGCCATGGCTTCAGACGCTCCTCATGTAGCGGTCGCGTTCCCACTCGGTCACCGTCTCGCGGAAGGCCTTGACCTCCCAGCGGCGGGAGACGAGGTAGTACTCGCTGAACTGCTCGCCAAGCGCGGCCTGCGTCGCCCGGTCCGACTCGAAGGCGCGGATGGCGCTTTCCAGGGAGCCGGGCAGCTCTGGCGCATCGCCGCGCGCGTAGGCGTCACCCACGATCGGGTCCGGCGGCGTGAGCCGCCGCTTGATCCCGTCGGCAGCGGACGCGGCGATGGCCGCGATCGCGAGGTAAGGGTTGGCGTCCGCGCCGGGACGGCGGCATTCGAGACGGCAAAGCTCGGGATGGTCCGCGCGCACGATCGCGCGCACGGCGCACGAGCGATTCTCGACGCCCCAGGTCGCATTGACGGGCGCGAACCAGCCCGGCACGAGGCGCTTGTAAGAGTTGATGGTTGGGTTGAGCACCAGCGAGGCGGCCGGCAAATGCTCGAGCACGCCCGCAATGGCAGACCTCAGCAATTGGGAGTCTGCTGCGCCGAACGCGTTCGCGCCGTCGCTCCAGAGCGAGAGGTGGACGTGGCCGCTCGACCCCTCTTCGCCGGGTGCGGTCTTGGCGAGGAAGCTCGCGCGCAGCCCCATGGTGGCGGCGAGATCTTTGACCGCCATCTTGGTCAGAGCCGCGTCGTCCGCGGCGCGAAGCGCCGGCCGCGCGCCGAGGTTCAGCTCGAGAAGCCCAGGCCCGGCCTCGGTGTGCACCGCGGTCAGCTCCACGCCCAGAGCGTCGAGGGCGTGCGTCAGGCGGCGGACGAAACCCTCAAACCCGCCCAGCTCGGTGAGGCTGTAGCTGAGGCCCGAGGAGAGCGGCCTGGCATCGGCGTCGAAGATGCGGACCTCGTACTCGACAGCCGACACTGCCTCGTAGCCCATCTCCGAAAGGCCGTCGATCACGCGTCGCAACACCTCGCGCGACGCCAGCTCACAGCGCGACCCGTCCGGCCAGCTGGGCGTCGCCAGGCACACCTTCCAGCCCGGACGCCACGTCAGCTCATGCAGGGTGGTCGGGTCCGGGTGGACCAGCAGGTCGCCCGCGCCCGAGCGGATGCCGAAGCCCGAGTAATCGCTGATGGGCGTGTCGGTGGGATCGAGGGCGAGCAGCAGGTCGGTCATCACGGTGCCGTGACGCAGGGCCGACTGGAACGCGGCGGGCCGAAGCGCCTTCCCGCGAATCGCCCCGTTGACGTCGGGTATGCCGAGGAGGATGAACTCCTCGTCGGCCGTGCTCGACGACGCATCGCGCTGCACCGCCGGCCTCGTCTCCTCGATGGTGCTCACAGCCTCTGCTTCACCGCCCGGTCGACGGCGCGCATCGCGTCGAGGAATCGCTCGACCATCTGGCGCAACTCATCCTCCGTGCTGGTGAATGCCGGCGCAAGCACGACCTCGTCGCCGGCGAAGCCGTCGGGCGTGGAGTGCGTCGAGGACACGAGCACGCCGTGCTCGAACGCGATGTCGTCGACCATCGTGGCGGCGTCGAGCTCGTGCGGCAGGAACGACGTGCGGTTGCTCGGGTCGACCAGCGACACACCCAGCAGGAACCCGCGGCCGCGCACGTCGCCCACGATGTCGATTTCCTTCAGTGCCGACTTCAGCTGCGCGAGCAGACCGGGCCCCAGCTCGCGCACGCGATCGACCAACCTGTGCCGGACGATGTAGTCGAGCACCGCGACGCCCACCGCGCTGGGCAGCGGCGCGCCATCCCACGTGTGGCCGAGATCGAACTCGGCCGATCCTTCGGCCAACGCCACGTAGATGTGCTCGCGGCAAAGCACGGCGGACAGAGGCCAGTAACCCGCGCCGATGCCCTTGCCGATGGTGACGATGTCCGGCTCGATCGGCAGCTGATGCGCGGCGAGCCAGCTGCCTGTGCGGCCGACCCCGGTGACGATCTCGTCGAAGCAGACCACGAAGCCGTGCTTGTCGCGACGCTCGGCGAGACCTTCCCAGAATCGCGCCGGCGGCGAGTACGCGGGATACGCGGCCGCGCTGATGGGCTCGCAGAAGTAGGCCGACACCGTCTGCGGCCCGGCCTCGGCCAGGGCGCGGTCGAGGTCCTTCAGCGCCTGGTCGGCGTCCTTCGGCGGTGGGATGTGCAGATACGGCGGCAGGTACTCGAGGTACGGCGCCTGCAGCGAGCGCGGCCGTCCGCTCAGCGCGAGGGTGCCGAGGGTCGAACCGTGATACGCCTGGGCCTGCGTGATCACCTTCCAGCGGTCGCGCTGGCCGCGGTCCACGTGATACGCCCGCGCCAACCGCAACGCTGTCTCGTTGGCCTCGGAGCCACCCGTCCCGAACTTCACACGCGCCATCTCGGGCGCGACGACCTCGATGATCCTGTCGGCCAGCTCCTCCTGCGGCTCGGTCGTGAAGTGGTGGTTGTAGAAGTAGGCGACCAGCTCCGCCTGCCTGGCCGCCGCCTCGACGATCTCGCGCACGCCGTAGCCGAGGCACGCGACCATCGCGCCGCCGGAGCACGCGTCAAGTATCCTGTCGCCCGCGGCCGTCTCCAGCCACACGCCCTGGCCTCGCTCGATGTTTGGATAGGCCAGGTCGAGGAAGCGCGGGAAGACGCTGGTCTGGTCGGCGCGGACGGTCGCAGCTGCGCTCATCGCCAGGCCCTCGAATCCCCACGAATTCCGAGGCTTCGCCTTGAATTCGCGGGGACCCCTAGTGTCCGCCGGATCGCGGCGAAGACCGCGCGCAAGCTCTGCTCGCTGTTGGCCACGTGCTGTCCCATCAGGCGCTCCGCCCGATCGCCATCCCCTTTCTCGATCGCACCGAAGAGCTCCTCGTGCTCGCGCGAGATGCGGCGGTGCCACGTGTC
>DATIOJ010000128.1:0-11925 GCA_035473355.1 Candidatus Limnocylindrales bacterium | reverse complement strand
CGCAGCGGGCCGGGGATGCGAAATTGAGCCATGGACCTAGACAGTCACCTTCTCGCGAAACGATTTCATCGTCGGTTCTATTTCCACCCGCCGGGCGTGGCCGTTCGCCGAGGCCAGCACATCCGCCGTCTTCAGACCGTGCCCGGTCACGTACGCGACCACCGTCTCGTCCCCCCGCCACCGGCCTGCGCGCGCCAGCTTCGCCAGCACGCCGATCGTCACGCCGCCCGTCTCCCGCGCGATGCGATTCACATACACGCCGGCCGACGGGTTCCCGATGGCGATCGACTTGGCGATCGTGTTCGGCTTGACGGGCAGCACACGGTCCGGGTTGTCGGAATGAAACGCGTTGTAAACCGGCGCGCACCCGAGCGCCTGCGCTCCCGTGAAAGACGGCACGCGCTCATCCCGCACCAAGCCGTACTCCATCAGCTCGCGCACCGCCTGCCGGTGACGCACGAACTGGCACCCGCTCGCGATGGGGATCACGATCTCGTCCGGCAACCTCCACCCCAGCTGCTCGGCGGTCTCGAACGTCAGCGTCTTCGAGCCCTCCGCGTAGAACGGCCGGATGTTGATGTTGCAGAACGCCCACGGCGTCGACTCCAGCAGCTGGCTGCACAGCCTGTTCACCTCGTCGTAGTTGCCGCGGACCGCGACCACGTTGGGATCGAACACGCTGATGCTCGCCACCTTCGCCGGCTCCAGGTCGACCGGGATGAAGACGAAGCACTCGAGGCCGGCGCGGGCCGCGTAGGCGGCGACGGCGTTGGCCAGGTTGCCCGTGGACGCGCACGCGATCGTCTCGAATCCGTGAGCGCGAGCCCAGCTGATCGCGACGGACACGACCCGGTCCTTGAACGAGTTGGTCGGGTTCATGCTGTCGTTCTTCAGATACAGGTTGCGCAGGCCCAGCTCGGCGCCCAGCCGGTCGGCCTTGATCAGAGGCGTGAAACCTTCGCCCAGCGTGACCACCGCCACCGAGTCCTCGACCGGCAGCAGGTCCCGGTAGCGCCACATCGACTTCGGTCCGTCCTCGATACGCGAGCGGCTCACGATCTGCTTGAGGACGGTCTGGTCATAGACGGCGTCGAGCGGCCCGAAGCACATCTCACACACGTGCGTCGCCTGCAGCTCGTACTCCGCTCCGCACTCGCGGCACTTCAGGCCGATGACCTTGGACGGCATTGCGGCTCAGTTTAGAGAGCGTCTACGCGCAGCCACCATCTCAGCGCCGAGCCCGGCGCGAGTGGCGGGGAGGCCGTGGCCGGCTCGATTGCGATCTGGCGATAACCGCCAAGGTCGCCGTTGCACACCCAGATCGCGACCTCCGGCGTCAGCGCCGCGTCCCATCTCACCTCGATCCCCACCCCCGACCTCCAGACCAGGCGCACCCGGTCGAGCGAGCCCGGCGCCAGCGTGAGCTTGGTGCTCTCGCCCTCCCCCGGGCGCGGAATCGGCACGCTGATCTCCATCCCCGGCTCGTACCTGAACAACGGATGGGCGCACCAGAACGCGCGATGAGTGGACTCTCCGGCGTTGACATAGACATATGAGGCGAGGACTCCTTCGGCCAGCTCGAGCTTCCGTTCCAGCACCCACGGCACGAGCCGTCCTCTCCCCCGCAGCGTGTTGCCGTCGACGACCCGCCATGGCACCCGCCACGCCTCGCCGTGGTCCGGAAGCCGGTCCGTAGGCTCCAGGTTCGGCACCATCTCATCCCAGCCGAAGGCGCCGCCTTCGACGAAACCGTTCGCGGTAGGCTGATCGACTCCGATGCCCTGGTCCAACAGCTCCTCGCCATCGAGGCGGAGCGACGTGATGCGGCCGCCTCGCTCGGGCCGCATCTCCAGCGCCCAGCGATTCGCGGTGATCTTCATCGCGCTCGTGGTGCTGGCGGGCTGCACGCAGCGCACAGCGGTCCAGACCCGCCCGACCGCAGTCCCCTCACCCTCGATCCTCACCTTTCCAAGCCCGAGTCCCGAGCCCACCGCCGCACCGGCGCCGCCGCACGTCTTCGTCATCGTGCTCGAAAATCGGAGCTACGCCCAGGTCGTGGGCAGCGGCTACATCGCGCAGCTCGCCCAGCAGTACGCCGTCGCTACGAACTACCACGGTGTCTCGCACCCGAGCCTTCCCAACTATCTGGCCATGACCTCAGGCAGCACGTACGGGATCGCAGACGATGGGTGGCACAGCCTTCCATCCGGCGGACTCGGGGCGCAGCTCAGCTCCGCGGGAATCGAGTGGCGCGCCTACATGGAGGGAATGTCGAGCGGCTGCTATCGCAACGGCAACGGTTACGCGCTCAAGCACGACCCCTTCGCCTACTACGGCGGCGCCTGTCCGTCGGAGGTGGTGCCGTTCACCGAGTTTGCCGGTGACATGGCGGGCAACGTGCCGCGATTCGTATGGATCACGCCAGACCAGTGTCACGACGGCCACGACTGCTCCAACGCGGTCGTCAACAGCTGGCTCCAGCAGACCGTGCCGCTCATCCTCGGCTCGACCGCGTGGCAGGACAACGGAGTGCTGTTCATCACCTGGGACGAGGGCGAGGACAACGCCAACTCCGTGCTGACCGTCGTGGTGCAGCCCGATGGGCTGGTGCATGCCAGCAACAACAGCTACAACCACTACTCGCTGCTGGCGACGATCGAGGACAAGCTTGGCGTGCCGCGTCTCGGAGAGGCCGCTCAGGCGACGCCCATGGACGACCTGATGGCGGTCAAGCCCCAGCCGAAGCTAAGAAACCGGACGTAGCCGCGCGCCCTCGACCACGTGACGCCAGTGCGTGATGGAGTCGAGGAACTCCTCGTCCACCGACACCCCCAGTCCCGGTCCGGCCGGCACCTTCAGCCGGCCGTCGTGGAGCACGAACGGCTCAGTGATGTCGCGGTGGTAGTAGCGGTCCGACGCTGAGGTGTCGCCGGGCAGCGAGAAGTTGGGCATGGCCGCCATCGCAACGTTGCCGGCCCGTCCGATCCCCGTCTCGAGCATCCCGCCCATCCACACCGGTACGTGGCTGGCCGCGCACAGATCGTGGATCTTCCGCGCTTCGAGGTAGCCTCCGACGCGGCCCGGCTTGATGTTGATGATCCGGCATGCGCCGAGCTCGATCGCGTCGGCCGCCGCCTGCGCGGAGGTGATCGACTCATCGAGGCAGATCGGAGTGCGCACGATCTTTGCAAGTTTGGCGTGCGCCAGCACCTGCTCCTCGGGCAGGGGCTGCTCGATGAGCAGCAGGTCGAACGGGTCGAGTGCGGCGAGGTGATCGGCGTCCGTGATCGAGTACGCGGTGTTGGCGTCGACCTGAAGCGGCACCTCGCCGAACCGCTCCCGCACGGCGCGCACCGGTTCGACGTCCCAGCCGGGCTTGATCTTGAGCTTGATCCGGCGGTAGCCCTGCTGCACGTAGCCGTCGACGGTCTTCAGCAGGCCCGCGATCGCCGCATGGATGCCGACCGAGACCCCGCAGTCCACCTCGCCCCTGACCGCGCCGAAAAAATGCCCGAAGGATTCACCACGCGAGCGGAGCTCGGCGTCGAGCACCGCCATCTCGATAGCCGCCTTGGCCATGTGATGGCCGTGCACCGGGCGCAGCAGCTCCGGCACGTCCGCGGCAGCGATGTCGCGATCCATCAGCCGCGGCAGCAGGTGATGGATCAGAACGTCCTGGGCGCCGTCCACATACTCCGGCGAGTAATGCGGTTCCTCTCCGGCGACGCACTCGCCCCATCCCTCGCCCGCGTCGCTGATCGCCTTGAGCAGGAGGATGTCCCGCTCGGTCTGCACCCCGAACGACGTCTCGAACGGGGCGACGAGCGCCATCCGGGCCCGGCGGAGCTCGACCTCTCGCAGTCTCACAAGGAGAGGCTATCGAGTTGTGACACTTCCTCGCCGGACAGCTCGATATCCGCCGCGCCGGCGTTGGCCTCGAGCTGCTTGACGCTGGACGCGCCCGGGATCGCGACGACGTTTGGTTTCTGTATGAGCCAGGCCAGCGCGATCTGCGCCGGCGTGGCCCCGTGCCGGCCTGCTACCTCAACCAGCGCGTCGTTGAGCGGCTCGAGGCGCTGGCGCGCGGCGGCGCCGAAGTCGGCGCTGAAACGACGGAAGTTGGCCGGCGCGCGGTCGCGGTAATTTCCTGACAGCAAGCCCTGCGCCAGCGGGCTGTAGGCGATGACGATCCGGTCGTTGCGCTGCGCCCACGGCACGAGCTCGCGCTGCGGCTCGCGGTGGACCAGGCTGAAGCGCACCTGGTTGGACAGCACCGGCCCGCCCAGCGCGTCGTCGCACGCCTGCCACTCGGCCAGGCTGTGGTTGCTCACGCCGGCATGCCGGACCAGGCCTGAATCGATCAGCTTGCGAAACCGAGGCATCGTCGAGCGTGGCGGAAAGAACGGGCTCGGCCAGTGCAGCTGATAGAGGTCGATCTCCTCGACGCCGAGCCGGCGAGCGCTCGAGCGCGCGCGCCAGCCGGTCATGAAGGGCAGCCCGATCGGGAACAGCTTGGTGGCGACGAACGCGGAGTCACGGCGCCCGATGAGCGACTCACCGACGATCCGCTCGGAGCGCCACGGGCCGTAGATCTCGGCCGTATCGACCAGGTTGATCCCCAGCTCCAGGGCGCGGTGGACGATCGCAACCGCCTCACTCCTCGCGTACTCACGGCCATAGCCCCACTCCCGCGAGCCGAACTGCCACGTCCCGACGCCGATCGCCGAGACGCGCGCGCCGCCCGCTTCGACGTACTTCAAGAACGGCCAGCACGAAGCCGCTCGTACACGAGCTGCGACCACGACTCCATCTCGAGGTAGTAAATGCGCATCTCGTCCAGGGTCAGGAGCTCGCCCGCCAGCTTGTCCGTCTCGCGAATCCGGATGTCCGGCGAGTCGCCGTCGACCAGGAACACCACGCCCAGGTGCACCTTGGAAACAGGTGACGATTCCTCGTTCAGCAGGCCGAGCAGCTTGGCCTCGAAGCGCCCGTCGTACACGACCTCCTCCGCCCACTCCCGCCGCAGCCCGTCCAGGATCGGGTCCCCGCCCTCGAGGTCGCCCGGGTTGATGTGGCCGCCGACGCCGAGCGAAAACTGCTTGCGCAGCCGCTTCTCCGACGACGCGCGCAGGCGATGCGTGAGCAGGTACCGATCACCGTGGCGGAAGACGACGTACGGGATGATCTGCTGGAAGCTCGGGTCATTCTCCACATCGGCCCGCGGCTTGAAGAAATGGCTTTCGCGTATCACGCGCTGGTGGCGATCGAGGTTCTCGGTGACGAACCCGTGCCACGCGCCGTCCGGAAAGATGTCCTCGCGCCTGACCACGAGGACCTGCTCAGTCGCGACCCTCATTTGATGTCTGGCATGCGGACAAGGCCGCGGCCGAAGACCGCGATCAGCTCCGCGGTGCGATCGATGTCGTCCTCGCGCACTGGCAGGAAATAGATCCAGGCGGCCTGCTCGGTCGACGTCGTGATCATGGTGCGCGCGGAGTCCGCGCTGGGGTTCCCGCACGGGCCCTCCGCGTCTGCGACGCAGATCCGCCGCGTGACGTTGACCTTCTCCTTGCCGATGCCTTCGTAGGTCTCGCCTTCGCGGCCCAGTCGGATCACCAGCTCATCGCCCTTGACCTTGCCCAGGTCGTAGAGGCCGACGGGCACCTGCAGCTGCACGGAGAGCGCGTTGGCCACGTCGACCAGGGAGTTTATGCGCGGCAGCGGGTCGCCCTTCTTCAGACGGCGGAGCATCGCTTCGGAAGACGGCCGCATTCGGGTCGGGTCGGTGCCAAACCTTCGGTAGAGCTCGCGAGCGCGCTCGATGGATCCCACGTCGCCCGATCGGGCGGCCTGCGTCGCCCGCTTGACCTCCAGCTCGAAGTCGTCGCGGGGCGGAGTGACCTCGAGCTCGTAGAGGTCGAGAGCCACGACCTCGATGTCGATATCGGAGCGGACCTTCACGTCAGATATTCCAGGTCGTCGAAGAAGCCCGGGTAGGAGACGTCGACGCATTCGGCGCCCTCGATCTCGGTCTTCCCGTCCGCGATGAGCGCCGCGACCGCCAGCGCCATCGCGATCCGATGATCGCCGGCCGAGTCGACGCGCGCGCCCTCCAGGCGGCGCGGGCCGTTGATGACCCATCCGTCCTCCGTAGCCTCGATGTCGGCGCCCATCGCGGTCAAGCCGCTCTCCATGGCCGCGAGGCGGTCTGACTCCTTGACCCGCAGCTCGCCCGCGCCCGAGATCACGCTGGTCCCGGCCGCCTGGGTGGCGGCGACGGCCAGCACGGGTAGCTCATCGATCATCTGGGCCGCCACGCCGCCTTCGACTCGCATGGCGCGAAGATCGTGGGCCGGCGTCACCGCGAGGTCCGCGACTGGCTCGCCGGCCTCCAGTCGAGGGTTCGCGCGCCGGATCCGGAACCCGCGAGCTTCCAGCACGTCCGCCATTGCGGTTCGCGTCGGATTCACCCCCAGACCGGTCAGCTTCACGTCCGAACCGTCCACCAGCCCCGCCGCGACGATCCAGAACGCAGCCGAGCTGAAGTCCCCGGGCACGTCGAAGTCGAGCGGCTCCAACCTCTCGGCGGGTCCGATCTCCACTCGCAGCCCCTCCACGGTGACGGACGCCCCCATCGCCGCGAGCATGACCTCGGTGTGATCGCGGGTCCTGACCGGTTCGGTGACCGAGGTGCGGCCGCCGGCGAACAGGCCGGCCAGCAGGATCGCCGACTTGACCTGCGCGCTCGGAATGGGGCTCGCGTAATCGATCCCATGCAGCGGAGTCCTCCCGCCCACTCGCAGCGGCGGCCAATCTGCTGCCGCCCCCATCTCGCGCAGCGGCTCCACCACCCGATCCATCGGTCGGCGCGACAGCGATTCGTCACCGATGAGCTCGCTAGCGAAGTCCTGCGCCGCAAGCAGGCCGGCCAGCAGCCGCATCGTGGTGCCCGAGTTGCCGCAGTTCAGGGGCCAGGCCGCGGCCTGCAGCCCCCGCAACCCCCGGCCTTGAACCGTCGAGCCATCGACCTGCGCGCCGAGCGCGCGGAGGCAACCCATCGTCGCGGCTACGTCCGCGCCGCGAGACAGGTGGCGCACGTGGCTCTCGCCGTCCGCGATCGCGCCGAAGATCAGTGCGCGGTGCGAGATCGACTTGTCGCCGGGGACCTTCAGCGTGCCGTCGAGCCGGCGCCCGGGCCTGACGGTCGCGATCACTTCTTGTTGGCCCAGCGCTCGCGGACCGACCGCGCCTCTTCGAACAGCTCGACCAGGCGCGGGTCGTCGGACTCGAGGTGGCGGTAGAGCCGGCCGAGCTCCTTGCTCACCGCGTCCAGCAGCTCGAGCATGTTTTCGCGGTTGGTCCGCGCCACCCACGCGTAGAGGTCGGGGTCGCCCCCCGCCAGGCGGCTCATGTCACGGAAACCTCCGGCTGCAAGCTGCGACGCCTCCGGCCAGTCCTTACGGCGTGACACCGCCAGTACGTACGCCACCGACAACATGAAGGCGGCGTGGCTCACGCCGGCCACCAGCCGGTCGTGCGTGATGGGGTCCATCACGACCGGGTGGGCGCCCACCGCTTCGACGAGGTCGGTGATCGGCGGCAGGTCGCGCGTGAGCACCCACGGCGCCCCTTCGAACATCGTCGCGTCCGCGGCGTCGATGCCCGACGTCTCTTTGCCGCACATCGGGTGCCCGCCTACGAGGTCGATGCCCTCTGCCGCCGCCCACTCCATCACCGTCGCCTTGGTGCTGGCCATGTCGGTCGTCGGCTTGCCCCGGGCTATCGCCGCGAGCTCCGCGAAGATCGAGCGCAGCGAGTTGATCGGGGCAGCGATGACGATCACATCGGCCATCTCCGTGATGAGCAGGTCGGTGTGGGCGCTGGTGACGATCTCGCGCCCGAGCGCCTTCTGGACGGCGACGGGGTTGACGTCGCTGCCGACGATCACGACGTTGGGACGCGCCTTCTTGAGGGCGAGCGCGAAAGACGATCCCATCAGGCCGAGGCCCACCACCGCGACCGTGGGCAAGTTAGGCGAGCTGCTTTTGCATCGAGCCGAGGAGCCTGCGCACATCGGCCATCAGCCGGTCGAAGGCGGCGAAGTCCAACGATTGCGCTCCATCGGAGAGGGCCTGGTTCGGCGTCGGGTGCACCTCGATGATCAGCCCGTTCGCGCCGGCCGCAACCGCGGCGAGCGACATCGGCCCGACCAGGGTCCACTTGCCGGTCGCCTGCGACGGGTCGACGATGACCGGCAGGTGCGAGAGCTCACGCACGAGGGGCACCGCGTTCAGGTCGAGCGTAAAGCGGGTGGCGGTCTCGAAGGTGCGGATGCCGCGCTCACACAGGATCACGTTGCGGTTGCCCTGCGACAGGACGTATTCGGCCGCCAACAGCCACTCCTCGATCGTGGATGACATGCCGCGCTTGAGCAGCACCGGTTTGCCCGACCTTCCGGCCTCCTGGAGCAGCGCGTAGTTCTGCATGTTGCGCGTGCCGAGCTGCAGGATGTCCGCGTAGCGGGCGACCAGCGCCACGTCGCCCGGCGACACGACCTCGGTCACGACCTTGAGGCCGGTCTCATCGCGCGCCGCGGCCATCATCTTCAGCGCCGACTCGCCGAGGCCCTGGAACGAGTAGGGCGACGTGCGCGGCTTGAAGGCCCCGCCGCGCAGCACGCGCGCGCCGTGGGCGGCGACGTGGCGCGCGGTCTCGAGGAGCATCTCCTCGCCTTCGACCGAGCATGGTCCGGCCATGACGACGACCTCGTCGCTCCCTATCTTCACGCCGTCGACGTCGACCACGGTGTCCGCCTTGCGAAACTCGCGACTGGCGAGCTTGAACGGTTTGGTGATCGGGATGATCTCCTGGATGCCGCCGAGATGCGAGAACGCGTCCTTGTAGGCGTAGGCGTTGCCGCCGATCACGCCGACGAGCGTGCGCTCCTCGCCTTTGGAAAGCTCGGCCTTCAGGCCGATCTCCTCGACCCGGTCGACGACCGCGTCGATCTCGCCCTGCGTCGCCTGGTGCGACATCACGATGATCACGGCTTGGAGGCTCCGCACGATAGATCGGCTAGGCGCCGAAGATCCGGCAATCTCATCGTGCGGTGCCTCCTAACGAACCCCGCATGTAATCCAGGTCTGCCTTTATCGCCGAAGCCCCCCGCAGGTATGCGAATCGCATCGCCGCCTGCGGACGCGGCGTGTTGTACAGCAGCAGGATACGGATGCACATCGGGACCCCACGCGGATTCGGTTGCCGCACCTGCATGTCGTGCCCGCACAGCATCGGGATGTCGAGCCAGCCCAGCCGGCGCACCGCATGCGCGGGAAACTCCGCGTCGAGGTCGGGCGTGGTGGTGAAGAAGGCAGCGCCGACCTCCGCCGCGTCGAGGTCGTTCAGCCGCACAAGCTCGCGCAGGAGCTCCTCCGTCGCCTCCATGATGGCCTCGGCCGTGTTGGCGTTCGCGGTCGTCGCGCCGCGGATTCCCCTTACCGGCAAACCTTCAACAGCTCCCGTACCAAAGACACGCCGTCGCCCGCCCGGTCGATCTCGTCCACGATCGCGCTGCCGACGACGGCGGCGTCGAGCTTGCCGCGCAGCGCCTTGAGGTGGTCCTGACGCGAGATGCCAAACCCGGCCGCAACGGGCAGGCTGGTGTGCCGCTTGATCTCGGCCAGGAGCTCAGGCACGCCCTCCGGCAGGTCCCTGCGCACGCCGGTGATACCGGTCACCGTCACGCAGTAGACGAAGCCGCTGGAGTGGGATGTGATCGCAGCGATGCGGTCGGGCGGCGTCGTCGGCGCGACCATGAAGATCGTGTCGAGCGACGCCGCGCGCAGCCAGCCCGCGACCGGCTCGGCCTCCTCGATCGGCAGGTCGGGAACGATGACGCCGGCGACGCCGGCCTGCGCCGCCTCGGCCGCGAACTTGCGCGGATCCCGGGAGAGGAGGGGATTGATGTACGTCATCAGCACCACCGGGATGCCTTCCGCCGCGACCGCCGACGCCACCTCCAGCGCGCCCCCCACGGTCATGCCGTGCTCGAGCGCGACCTGGCCCGCATGCTGGATCACGGGTCCGTCGGCGAGCGGATCCGAGTGAGGGATGCCGATCTCGAGGGCCGCGATGCCCGACGCGGCGAGCCGCTTCCCCACGTCGATCGACCTCTTCTTGGAAGGGTGGCCGGCCATGATATAGGCGACGAGCTTCAGGTCGCCCTCCGCGCGCAGCGCGTCCTCCAGCCTGGTTCGCTCGGCTACCACTAGTCCGCCTTGCGCGCGACCGGCGCATCAACAGTGTCCATGTCCTTGTCGCCGCGCCCGGAAAGGCAGACCAGGATTCGACCGCCCGGTCCCAGCTGCTTTGCGATCACCCCCGCGTGGTGGATCGCGTGCGCCGGCTCGAGCGCCGGCATGATTCCCTCCAGCCGCGTGCACAGCTTGAACGCGGCGAGCGCGTCCTTGTCCGTGACGGCGACGTACTCGACGCGCTCGATGTCGCGCAGGAAGGCATGCTCCGGCCCGACGCCCGGGTAGTCGAGTCCCGCGCTGATCGAGTGGGTCGGCAGGATCTGGCCGTCGCTGTTCTGGAGCACGTACGAGTACGCGCCGTGCAGGACGCCCGGCCTGCCGCCGACCAGCGACGCTGCATGCTCGGCAGTTCTGATGCCCTTCCCGGCCGCCTCGACTCCGATCAGCGCGACGTCCCTGTCATCGAGGAACGCGGTGAAGATGCCGATCGCGTTCGAGCCCCCGCCGACGCACGCGACCACGACGTCGGGCAGCTTGCCATCGAGGGACAGGTACTGCTCCCGCGCCTCGTCGCCGATGACGCGCTGGAGGTCGCGCACCATCTCCGGGTAGGGGTGCGGTCCCACCACCGAGCCGATGATGTAGTGCGTCGTACGCACGTTGGTCACCCAGTCTCGGATCGCCTCGGTGGTCGCATCCTTGAGCGTCCTGGTCCCGCTCTGGACCTCGACGACCTGAGCGCCGAGCAGCTTCATGCGCCGGACGTTCATCGACTGGCGATGCATGTCCTCGGTGCCCATGTAGACCGTGCACTCGAGACCGAAACGCGCGCAGACCGTCGCGGCGGCGACCCCGTGCTGGCCGGCGCCGGTCTCGGCGATGATCCGCTTCTTGCCCATGCGGATCGCGAGCAGCGCCTGCCCGACGGCGTTGTTCAGCTTGTGGGCCCCGGTGTGGCACAGGTCTTCGCGCTTGAAGTGGACGTGGGTGCCCCCGAAATGCTCGCTCAGCCGCGTCGCTGCGTACAGCGGCGTCGGCCTCCCGATGAAGGCGCGCCTGTGACCGGCCAGCTCGAGCTGGAACTGCGGGTCGGCCTTGGCTTCGTGCCACATGTCCTCGAGCTCGTGCAGCGCGCTCATCAGCGTCTCGGGCACGTACTGGCCGCCGAACGCGCCGAAGCGACCGCCGACAGGGTGGGTCATCCCGGCGCGAACGCTCACGTCAGCGCTTCCGCCAGGCGCACGGCGCGGATGAAGGCGCGCACCTTCTCCGGGTCCTTCACCCGCAGGCGTGCTTCCACGCCGCTGGACACGTCGACGCCGTAGGGCTTGAACCTGCTCACGACCTTGCCCACGTTACCCGGTTGCAGACCCCCGGCGATGAACACCTTCCGCTCTTCCAACAGGGGCCGAGCCAGGTCCCAGTCCCACGTCTGGCCGGTACCTCCGCGCTGGTCCGCCGACCAGGAATCGAGCATGATCGGGTCGGGCCAGCTGTCCGCGCCCGGAATCCTGCCCTCCCTCACCTTCAGCACCTTCATGACCGGCCGCCCCGCCTCGAAGCCCACCGGCTCGGAGCCGTGGAGCTGGAGCAGGTCGAGGTCGAGGAAGTCTCCGATCTGCCTGACCTCGTCCGGAGGCTGGTCGATGAACACGCCGACGATCTTCGG
>DATIOJ010000127.1:0-13113 GCA_035473355.1 Candidatus Limnocylindrales bacterium | reverse complement strand
TACGTAATCGAGGTGACGATCGTGCTGAGGTTCCCGAGCACGAATCCGGTCAGGTACCGCCGGACGAGCTGAGAACGCTGGCTGTCGTAGAACGCGCTTGCGATGAGGCGGTACCGCTCGATGAAATAGCCGCCCAGGCCGAACAGCTTGACCTCTTTGGCGAATGAGTCCGTCGTGACGAGCGAGACCATGTAGTTCATCCGCCGCAACAAGCGCGAGCCCCAGCGCGCGATGTTGTAGCCGCGCCACCCGTATCGAGTGTCGGCGATGAACGCCGGCACGGGCGAGAGCAGGACGATGATCGCGAGGATCCAGCTGACTCCAAAGAGGAATGCGATCATCGTGACCAGCGTCAGGAGCGTCTGCAGGAGCCCGAAGGCCGTCGCGATCATCAGCACAGGACGGTTGATGGAGTCGTTCTGCGCGCGCCGCAGCAGGTCGTACGACGCGGGGTCTTCATAGAAGGCCAGGTCCAGTGACGCGGCCTTCTCCATCACCATCAGCTGGATCCGCATCGAGACCGAGTTCTGAAGCAACTGCTGCGTGATGTTGCGCAGCGTGTTGAGAAGAGCGCTCACGGCGAAGATGACGAACTGCACCGCCGCGAGGAAGAGGATCACGCCGACGGCGCTGAATGTCAGCGCGGGGACCCACGTCACGCCCAGCTCGTTCAGCCGCACCTGGTCTGCCAGGTGGTCGTGGTTGATCAGGATGCCCCGCACGACGGCGTTGGTCAGCATCAACGTGACGCCGACGGAGATGGTCGGGATGATGCCCGCGATGGCGGTCGTGATGAACAGGCCGATGGTCACGGGCCGGCTCGCTTCCCAGACCAGGTTCAGGACCTGGGGCAGGGCCGCGGTGGTGCCCGAAACGGACTGCTTCAGGTTCTCCCACCGCCCGCGCAGGTCCTTGGGGCCTTCGGGCTGCTGGGGCGGCTCGAGCGTGGGGTCGCCGGTCAGGCCGCTGTTCGCAGGGCCGTCCTCCGGCTTGCGCCGGCCCCTGCCCCATCCTCCCCACCAGATCACGGGGCCGTGGGACCCCGGCGGCATCATTCCCATGTCGTGGTGAGCTTACGCGACCTTCTGGCGAGGTCCCTTGACGCCATGTGTATTACAGTGTAATTATGTAACACATGGATGAGAAAGAGCTCGGAACGATCAAGGGTTGGTTTGCCGGAAGGCTCCCGGACGGCTGGTTCACGGGAGTAGAGGTCAGCGTGGAGGACGACCAGATCGTGGTCATCGGCACGCTGCCAGAGCTGAACGTCGGGTCGACGCCCGAGGAGAAGGAGGGCGCCGCGGCGGGACGCATCGCCCGCTTCCGGGAAGAGACGCGCGGTCAGCGAATCGGCGTCGCCCAGGAGGCGGAGGAGCGCTTCAAGAAGTACGTCACATGGGGCGCCAAGCTCGGTGGCGTGACCAAGCGCTTCAACCCGGGAGGTGGCGGCGGCGGACGCGGTGGTGACGACCGCCGCAGCGTGATGATCCGTCGCTGGATGCGGCGCCATCGCGGACGGCACATGCGCGAGGCGGAGCGCCAGAGCCAGGTCTTCTAACTTTCGCTCAACGCCGAGTACATGCTGCCCAGCCAGCGGCTCGGGATGGTCTTGAGGAGTCGCGTGTTCCTCAAGCCCGCCCGAGCCGCCATTTTTTCCCAGGCCGGATAGGTGAACGGATAGGGAACCCACGGATTGCCGCGGTCGGCGCCATATTCGACCACGATCAGCCGGCCGCCGGGTCGCAGCATCCGGCGCACCGCCTCCAGCACCGGCTGCTTGTCCCGGACGAAATGCAGCGAGTTGGCCATGACGACACCGTCGAGGTCGCCGAGGTCCAGGGGCTTGGTGAAGTCAGCGACGCGTGTCTCGATGCCGCGACCGATCGACCGCAGCGCGCGAGCGTCTTTGTCGACCGCCACGATGTGGCCATCGGGTCCGAGCAGGTCGGCTAGGGCCATCGTGAACGCACCTTCGCCCGCGCCGAGGTCGGCCCAGCGGCCGCCCCGCTCCCCCACCCCGTCTTCAATCAGCGCTACGAGATCGGCGTGATTCAACTACGACCTTCAGCGCTGACACCGATTGGCCACGAAGACTCCGAAGCGGACCGCCTGCCCGTAGTCCATCTACGGGACTAGAAGGCGTTCGGGCGGCGAGCTATTTCTTGCCGCGCCGGAAGAGGAGACGCCAGATCAGCAGGAGGATCACGGCGCCGGCGAAGGCGATGACGATCTGGCCGACGATCCCATTGCCGATCGAGAGATGGATCAGGCCGGCCAGCCATCCGCCGAACACCGCGCCGAGGATCCCGATGATCAGGTTCCAGAACCAGCCGCGACCGCGGCCCATGACCACGAGGCTGGCGAGAAAGCCGGCGACGAGGCCGACGAGGATGAATACCGCGATGTCCCCAAGGCTCATTGCAGCTATTTAAGCTTCCGCCGCGCGTTTCCTTGCATATGCCCGCCGATCAATATCACGAGCCACCCGATGAGCTGCGTCCCGAAATCCGCACGTTTGCCCGCCTGGCCGCATCGCTGCAGGAGGAGGCCGAGGCCATCGGCTGGTACGAGCAGCGTCTGTCGGTCGAGCCAGATCGCGAGGCCAGGGCGATCATGGAGGACGCGCAGGAGGAGGAGTTCAAGCACTTCGCCATGGCGCTCGAGTTCCTCTCGCGCCGCAAGCCGAAGTGGCGGGCGGTGCTGCGCGAGGTGCTGTTCAAGGGAGGGGACATCGTGGAGCACGGAGAGAAGGGCGAAGAGGCGGAGAAGAAGACCCCTAGATCGCCTCGACCAGGCGCCGCACGGCTGCGATCTCGTCGCCGCTGACCATGTGCGCCATGCCCGCGTAGAAGCGGAGGTCGACATCTGCGCCGATGCCACGGATGACCTCCGCCGCCTCCTCGACGCGCTGCTTGGGGATGTAAGGGTCGACCTCGCTGCACCCGAGGAAGACGGGCGTGGCCTCGAAGCTGCCGGGATAGTCCCGCGGCGTGCCGTTCGGTCCGATCAGTCCGCCGCTGAGGCCAACCACCGCCCCGTACCGGCGCGCGTGGCGCGCGGCCCACTCCAGCGTGAGGCAGCCGCCCTGCGAGAACCCGAGCAGCACGATGTGGTGGGCGGCGACGCGCGCCTCGACTCGCTCGACGAGCCCCGAGACCATGTCGAGGGCCACGGAGAGGTAGGGCTCATTTGACTCGAGCGGGGCGGTGAATGGGTTCGGATACCACGCGTTGCCCGCGGCCTGAGGTGCGAGGTATGCCCATCCCGGAGCTTGCACTTCGGAGGCCAGGGTCATGATGTCTTCAGCCGTCGCTCCACGCCCGTGGAGCAGGATCATCGCGGCCCGGGCCGAGGCGAGCGGCGCGCCGGCCTGCAGCACGCGCTGCCCGTGAGTAATGCTCAAGCTTCGTAAGTATGCCAACCCCACCGCCCCATCCCCCGGCTGCGCCGGGTACTTCCCCATAAATGGGGAAGACCTCTGCCTTCACGTACTCCAACCCGCGCGTCATCTACTGGGGCGCGGGCTCGGTGGTGCAGCTGAAGGCGGAGCTGGAGCGCCTCGAGGCAACCAGGGTCGCCGTCGTGACGACGCGTTCCCTGCTGCCGGCGCTCGACCGACTCTCGGTCTCGCCGGTGGCCCTTGTGGCCATTGGACAGCACGCGCCGATGTCACAGATCCGCGAGGGAGCCGAAAATATCGGGCTTGCCGGTGCACGGGCCATCGTTAGCTTCGGCGGCGGAAGCGCGATCGATGCGGCAAAGATCATCTCGGTGCGGCTGGCGCGGGATGACGGACGCGCTCTCCCTCACCTCGCCGTGCCGACGACGCTGTCTGTGGCCGAGCTCGCCGCGGGCGCCGGGTACACCAATGATGAGGGCGACAAAGCGGGCATGCGCGACCCTCGCCTCATGGTCGAGACCGTGGTCTACGACGCCGAGCTGACGCTGGCGACGCCGATGCACCTCTGGCTTTCGACCGGCATTCGCGCACTCGACCACGCCGTCGAGGGATTCCTCGCTCCCGGCGAGCATCCCTTCAACGACGTGATGGCGCTCGAGGCAATCCGGCGGCTGTTCGATTCGCTTCCGCGCGCGAGCGAGGCGCCGGACGACGTGGGCATTCGCACAGAGAATCAGCTCGCCGCGTGGTTCTCGTTCACGCTGCCGGCCGCCTCGGCGGGGGGGCTGAGCCACATGATGGGCAAGCAGATCGGCGCGCGCCATCGCATCCCGCACGGCGTCACGTCCTGCCTGCTGCTGCCCCACGTGATGAGGTACCTGGCGCGACGAATTCCGGATCGCGCCGCTCCACTGCCGAGCCCGGAAGAGGTTTACGAGCTGATCGCGTCACTCGGCTTGCCGCAGCACATCGCGCAATTTGGCCTGGGTGAGGCCGAGCTGCGTCGCGCGGCGGAGGAGCTGGCGGGGACGTATCCCTCCCAGGACCTGCTCGAGATCTACCTGGCCGCGCTCTAGTGGCGGCGGGGATGCGAGCGCCAGACTCGCAACCGCGCGCGGCTCCCCAGGACTGAAGACGCCGCGTCCGCCAGCGCGCGGTCCGAGGTCGGATCGACCCGGGCGATCTGAAAACCGGCGAGAGTCATGCTGGTGAAACGCAAGGCAGGCCGGAAGCCGGCCTGACCCATCGCCTTCTCGGCCGGCATCGCGATGCTGCCGACCCACAGGCGGTGGAGGCCTTCTTTGCGCACGTGCTCCCCGACGCCGATGAGCAGCGAGCGAAAGATGCCCTTGCGGCGGTGTCCGGGAAGGGTGACGCAGTTCCAGAGGTAGCCCTCGCCCGTCCTCGGCCGGATCTCCAGCTGCACCTCGCCGATCCATTCCGGGCCGCTCGACAGCCAGCCGTATCCCCCGACACCGCCGTCGATCCAGGCCACGAAGCATCTGCAGCCGCGCGCCAGCCGGTGCTCCACCAGGTCACCCTCCGTGCCCATCGCCGACGCGACGAGGTCGGCCCGAGACCGGTCGACCTCGGAAACCGAAAAAGGCGGCGGACTCGATGGCGCCAGGTCCGCCGCCCAGATGGTGCCCCGGATCAGAAGCGAAAGTGCAGCTTCCGGATGGTGTTGATCACGTTCTCGTCGCCGCTCGCCGAGCCGCCGGGGAAGCGCTGGAAGAACGTCAGCACGGCGTCGGCCGCGTTGTTGAAATGGAGCAGCGCGTCGCAGCCCTCGAAGTTGCCCTTCTCCGGCTCCGACGACCACTTGCCGTCCTTGACCGTGGCTCGCCACTTGCCGCCCCATGGCCCGTCGACCTGGATGCCGTACGTGAACTCCTGGCCCTTCGCCACGTTCTGGTCGACGGTGTACATCCAAAAGACGAACGCGAAGGGCAGGATCAGGCCGGCCGAGGCCTCATCGACTGTGGCCAGCTTGTTGCCCAGGCCGTACTCGATGTCGTAGGGGTGGACGCCGTAGTCCATGATCTGAAAAGTCCCATAGAACCCGGCCGGCACCGGGCCCGCAAACGGGTGATAGACCATGAAGCTCGTCCACTGCTCGGGCGTGAGGTCGGACAAGATCTTGTCGAGCTTCTGGGCGTCCTTCTTGAAGCGGTCGAGCGCCTCCTCGCGCGAGAGCTTGCGGAACTCGAGCGCGTGGTCGTTGAGGGTCTCCCCCATGACCGGCAGACCGAGCGCCGTCCCGTCCTTGCCCGCGACGGCCGCGTCCCAGTTCTTGAAGTAACCCTCCATGACGTCGATCATGTGGCCGACCAGGTCACGCGTCTCCCAGCCTGTGCAGCGGGTGTCCACGTTCCAGTTCTTCGGATCCGAGACGAGCCGCGTGAAGTTCTCGCGGTCCCGCCGCATGACCTGGAGGACGGTGTCCTTGCCTTCCGCCGACATCGGGTTGACCGGTGCGATCACTGCAGTGCTCATCAGCTCATTCCCTCCTCAACATTCCTGACCACTGAAGCTAGTGAGCGCCGGTCGTCGCCGTGGTCGGGACGACGATCGGCGGCAGTATCTCGTCGAGGCGGTCCCGCCGCACCTGGAACCATGGCGGCAGGCTCAGCGTGGTGCCGAGCTTCTCGGGTGGCTCATCGACGGTGAAGCCGGGACCATCGGTGGCGATCTCGAACAGCACGCCCCCGGGCTCGCGGTAGTAGATCGACTTGAAGTACCAGCGGTCGATCACCGGCGTGACGTTGCGGCCGGCCGTCACCAGCGCGTCGCGCCACTCCTTCTGCGAGGAATCATCCGGCGTCCGCCACGCAACGTGGTGCACTGTGCCGACGGACTCCTCGCCCTCCGGACCCTCGGGCGATTCGACCACATCGACGATCGAGTGCGGTCCGCCCCCTCCAGTCTCGAAACGCGTCCGCCGGCCCTCCTCGGCGGCCACTCGGAAGCCCATCACCGACGTGAGCAGGTTGAACGTGGCCCCGACCTCGGCGAGCGTCATGGTCACGGAGTGAAAGCCGCGGAGGGCGTGTTCGCGGTCGACCGGCGCCTCGGGCCAGGGCGTCCAGCGATCGTCCGCGGCCTGGGCCACGAGCTCGAGCTCGATGCCGTCGGCGTCATGCAGGACGAGCGCATCGGCGTCGAACCGGTTGATCAACCGGTGATCCACCCCGAGCGACCTGAGGCGGTTGCTCCAGAAGCCTAGCGATCCCTCGGGAACCTGGAATGCCACGGTCGTGATCTGGCCGCTGCCCGCGCGCTGGGAGGGCCAGGTCGGCCAGCCGAAAAAGGTCATGGCGGTGCCCGGCGTGCCGAGGTAGTCGCCGAAGTAGATGTGATAGGTGTCGGGCAGGTCCTGGTTGATGCTCTTCTTGACGAAGCGCAGGCCGAGGACGCTGACGTAGAAATCGACGCATTTCTGGACGTCGCCGGAGATGCACGTCACGTGGTGGATGCCGGGGATGTTCGCGCCCAGAGTTGCTTCCTCTTAGCGGTCCGCCCGGGGAACCGCTCGCCAATTCATTGGCCTAGGCGGCCGGGCGCCTGCGGCGCCAAAGCCAGCGTCGCCTCCTGTGCGCGCTCGGTCACGCATCTACGCGATGCGCTCCCTCGCGTGCTCGTCGGCTCCTTGGCTCCGGCCGCCGAGACCACGCCTTGGCGAGCTAATTCCCGGACAGACCACTCAGTTATTCCGTGCAGCCCCATATTAGTCATGGTCGGAAACGGCGTCACCTGCCGCCTCGGCCTCCGACCGGGACCAGATCTCCGCCGCCATCGGCTCTTGCATCTCCTCCTGCAGATGGGCGACGAGACCGATCGCCCGCGCCATCACTGCGAGGCCCCGGCAGATGCGCCACGACAGCCCCATCTCGCTGGCGATGGCCGCGATGGCGCCGGTGGCGTTGACCGGCAGCTCGCGGCCGGCCGCGCGCGACGCCTCCTCGCCGACCAGGCGCATCAGCTCGACATGCCGCCCCGCGAAACCGTTCTCTCCGGCCAGCTCGAAGAGCCTTGTAGTTCGCGGATCGGCTGGCTTGTGGACGGGATGACCGAGGCCTGGGATCGGCTCCTTGCGGGCCCGGCACTCCTGGACGATCCGGCTCGCCGCGGTTCGTGGGTCTTCGTCCGCCGGCGCCTCCTGGAGCGCGCGGGCGGCCTGCTCGATGGAACCGCCGAACCGGTCACCCATGCCAAGAAGCCCGGCGGCCACGGCCGCCTGCAGCGCCTCGGGGGCACCGTAGTAGGTGAGCCGCGCGGCGATGGTGCTGGGCGTCAGGCCGTGCTCGACCAGCGTCACAACCAGGGCGTTGAACATCACCGACTCCTGCTGGTTGGGCAGCCGCCCCTTAAGCTCGAGGAAGGCGACGTCGCCCAGGGAGACTTTGCCGATGAGCTCCGCGCTCAGGTCGTGGCCGCGCACGAAGACCTGATCGGCGGTGCTGCGGCCCAGCTCCGAGCGCAGCTTTCGCTTCACCGCTGCACGCTAAGACGCGTCTTGTACCCGGCCTCGCCGAACTCCGATTCGGGGATCAGCTCGACGCGACTGCGGAACATCAGGCGGGCGTGAATGGCGTCCTGGATCTCCGCGACGAGGGCCGGGTCCGATTCGTGGCGCTCCGTGACCTCGACCTCGACGGGTACTGGAGGCTCGATCGACGTCTCGGGTCCAGGCCGAACCACCCTCGCCCGACCCGTGACACGCGGACGGAAATCGCCGACTACAGAAAGGATGGCGGTCGGGTAGACGTTGACGCCGCGCACGATGAACATGTCGTCGCGGCGCCCGATCACACGATGCCGAAAGCTCGTGCGTCCGCATTCACACGTCGTGCCCAGGATGCGCACGATGTCGCCGCCCAGGAATCTCACGACGGGCATCGCCTCGCGAGTGAGCGTCGTGTAGACGAGCTCGCCCTCCGCGCCGGTCTCGATCTCGATCGGCTCCCGGCTCTGTGGGTCGATCAGCTCCACCCACACATGCCCGCCACCGCAGAAGTGCATTCCCTGCTGATGGGTGCACTCACCGAAGAGAGATGGAGCGATGTCGCCGATGCCCATGACCTCGGTCACCGTGACGCCGAGGACGCGTTCGATGTGGTCGCGGATGGCGGGGATGCCGCCACCCGGCTCGCCACCTGTGACGACGTGCGTCAGCGGGATCGCGCTTGGTTCCGCTTCGGTCTTCTCCAGGCGATTGGCGAGGTACTGCGCGAACGACGCCGTCGCGAGAAGGGTGTCGGCAAGTCCGGCGCGCAGGCCGAAGATCACGCGCTCGGTATCTCCCGGCGCGACCGGTACCGAGCGGGCTCCGATTCGCACCAGCACGAAATGCGTGTGCCCCGCGACGAACGGACCAGCCCCGAACGTCGTCAGCACGCTCGAGTGCTCGTGGATCCCCGTCGCGTAGTACGTGCGCGTGCCCATGATGGTCCACGTCTCCATGTCCCCTCGCGTCAGGGCGAGCACGCTGGGCGACCCTGTCGTTCCGCTGGTCTGATACACACGCTTGACCTGCTCCGGCGTCACGCACAGGTTGGTCCCGAAGGGCGGATCCGCGTCCAGCGCCTGTTTCAGCTCCTGCTTCGTGGTGAACGGCAGCTGGGTCAGGTCGGCGAGGCTTACGAACGAGTTGCCGATCCCGGCGTCGCGCCACTTGCCCGCGTAGAACGGTGAGGATTCGCGAAGCCGCCGGTACTGGCGCTCCCACGCGCCAACCGAGAGGCGGCGTGTCTCCTCCCACGGAGCGGCCTCGACCTCGCGCTCCCAGATCCAGTCCCGATCGCAGTCATCGCCTTTGAGCTTGTTCGAAGTCGCGTCCATCAGGCTGTCCAGATTAACCTTGCGTGCCGTGGCACTCTTGCCCACCACCGTTGTCGGGAGCTATCCGCAGCCCGAGTGGCTCGTCGACCGCCAGATGCTCGGCAGCCGCCTGCCGCCGCGGACCCGGGCACTCGAGATCTGGCGCGTGGCGCCCGACCTCCTCGAGCAGGCTCAGGACGATGCGACGGTCGTCGCGATCCGCGACATGGAGCGCGCGGGGATAGACATCATCACCGACGGCGAGATCCGGCGCGAGAGCTACTCGAACCGATTCGCCACCGCGCTCGAGGGGATGGACCTCGACCACCCCGGGACGGCCATCGACCGCACCGGTCATCCCAACCCGGTGCCGCGGGTCGTGGGGCCGATCCGCCGGACACGTCCGGTGGAGAAGCGCGACGTCGAGTTTCTCCGAGCCAACACCGAGCGGCCGATCAAGGCGACGCTGCCCGGGCCGTTCACGATGTCCCAGCAGGCGCAGGACGATTACTACAAGGACGAAGAGGCGCTCGCCATGGCGCTGGCCGAAGCGGTGAACGACGAGGTGCGCGACCTCTTCGCGGCGGGCGCTGACATCGTGCAGCTCGACGAGCCTTACCTCCAGGCGCGCGCCGAAAAGGCGGAGCGCTTTGCTGTCAAGGCGATCAATCGCGCGCTGAAGGGCATCACCGGCACGACCGCTCTGCACACGTGCTTCGGCTACGCGCACATAGTGCACAACCGGCCCAAGGGCTATCCCTTCCTGGAGCCGCTCGCCGACACGACCGCGAATCAGATCTCCATGGAGTCCGCGCAGCAGAACGTCGACCTTGGCGTGCTGAAGTCACTGGCCGCCAAGACGCTGATCGTCGGAGTGATCGACCTCGCCGACGCGAGCGCCGTGGAGCAGATCGAGACCGTCATGAATCGGATCAACAGCGCGCTGCGATTCGTCGACGCCGACCGACTCATCGTGGCGCCCGACTGCGGCATGAAGTACCTGCCTAGGGAGAAGGCGTTCGGCAAGCTGAGCGTTCTCGCCGCCGCGGCGGCCAGGGTGCGGGCTGAGCTCTAGGCGCGGCCCCCGGCGCGCTGCGCGACGTGGGTGAGCTCCTCGATCGCCTGCTTCGCGATCCGCACGGCGCGCGCGTAGGCCGCCTTGCTCGGCGGCTTGGACCGGCCCTTGAGCGCAGCGTCGATGTACTTCTTGGCCAGATCGGACGATTCCTTCGCCAACTTCAGCCTCCCTTCAATTCCGACCAGAACCGGTCGATGATGAGCTCGGCGAACCACTCCGACCAGTATTTCTGCTTCAGCTTTTTCCTGGCGAGGTAGTTTCTGAACTCGGTCGTCACCTCGAGCTCCGCGATCAGCAGCGGCACGACGTCGTCCGGGCGGATCTCTTTGATGAAGCCATGGGTCGCAATGTACGCGTGTTTTGCCTTCGCCTTCCAGGCGGCCGAGTCGTCCTCGAGGAGCTTGCTCAGGCTCGCGTCCTTGAGGTCCTGCAGCTTCTTCTGGGTCAGCGCCACAGCACCATCCTCGTCGTCCATAGCGCGGCGCTGAACACCGCGACGAGCTGCAGCGCGAAAAGAACGATGGTCAGGTCGTAGAGACCGACGCCGCCGCCGTTGATGAGCCAGATCAGGCTGGCGGCGACGGTGACCAGGGAGACACCGAAGGTCCCGAGCAGCACGGCACCTGCGACGCGGTAAGGCCTGACGACGTCGCCCGGCACGCTGCCGGCGTAGGACTGGTAGGACGCCACGATGACGCCGAGGAACACCAGCACGAAGCCACCGAGCGCAGCCGAGGCGCCCAGGCAGGCGATCACGACGTCCTTAGGTTCGACCACAGCCGCCCAAGAATAGATATGGTGGAAGGCATGACGACGACGAAAGTCCATCCCACGGCCCGCAATCTCATCGTCCTGTCGGCTGCGGTCCTGCTCGTGTGGGTCGCGGTGCGCATGACGTTCGGAACCGGCGCTCAGGTGCCCACCGTCTACACGGTTCACCAATCCGCTCCGCTTACCGCGCCGGTCGCCGCTCCAGCGCCGGCGCCGGCACAGCCCACGTCGAATGCCGTCAATTCCAGGAGTACCGCGCCTGGCAGCGGCGCGACCGTCAGCCAGTCTGCGAAGCCCGTCGCGCCTGCGGCCGGCGGGTCCGGTTCGGGCTGCATCCTCGCCGGAGCGGGCGTGCCCTCCAAGTCCTACGTCCGCGGAGGCTGCCCGGCCCAGTAGCCGAAAAATGAAGAGGGCCGGTCCGCCCGGCCCTCTGTGTTTCCGCCTGGACGATGACCGCTACTTGAGCGCCTGGAGGAGTTTCGCGACGTCGGGCGAACCGAGTCCAGTCGCCGCGTCCCAACCTGGTGTCGCCGCGAAGCCTGTAACGGTGATGCCGCACACGTCCGGACCGCAGGTGTTCGTGCCGACCGTGGTGTCGTGGAACGCGCTCGACGCGTCTTTGCTCTTGCCGAGGTGATAGAGGCCTTTGTTGATGGCGCCGATGCGGCCGCCGCGCTGCTGGTCGGCGAGCGCTGCGATGCCGGCCCACTGCGGCGAGCCCGCGCTCGTACCGCCGAAGATGAAGAACGCGCCGACGCCGAACGGCACGCCCCACGCGCCGATGACTCCGCCCCAGACGCCCGCGTCGTACGACACGTCGGGCACGCCGCGAGCGTGGCTCTTCTGGAACGGTGCCTGGTAGCCGGGTCGTCCATAGAGAGTGCTGAAGCCTCCGCCGCCAACCCCAGTTCCGTTGCCGGGTCCGTCCTGCCAGACGACCTCCGACTGGTAAGCACCTGAGTGGGCGTCGGCGAACAGGTTGGTTCCGCCGACCGCGGTCACGTTCGGATCGGTCGCCGGGGTCGATGCGCTGAGGAAGAACGAGCTCCCGTCGCAGGTGGGCTGGGCCGCGCCCTGGTCACCTGACGACGCGAACAGCGTGATGCCTTTGTCGACCGCCTGCTGGAACACCTGATGCTGCGCGCTCTGGATCGCGGGGTCCATGCAGGTCTCGCCCTCACCGAAGCTCTGCGAGATCACATCTCCAAGGTTGTGGTCAACCGCGAACCTGGTGGCACTGAGAATGTTGGCGTCCTGGTTGTCCTTGGCGAGGACGAGGTCGATAGTTGCACCTGGCGCTATCACGTGCGCCCACTCGACGTCGAGTGAGATCTCGGCTGACCAGCCGACCATGTTGCCATCGTTGAAGTTGAACGGTGTCAAGCCGTCGGGCGCGATGATGTTCAGGGTCGGATCTGGGATTCCCCAAACGGCATCAAACAGCGCGAGGTCTTGCCGGAGGGTTGGGCTCTGGAAGGCGTCGACGATCACGATCGTCCGACCGGCCCCAGTGATGCCGGAGTCGTGCAGCGACTGCACGTCGTAGGCGGCCCGAATCTGATCGGGGCCGTAGCACCACGGTCTCGGTGCGGCGAAGTTCTGGGCTCGCAGCTGACAACCGAACAGGACCGCGCCGCTTCCGGTGACGCTGCCCTCCAGCTGGTACCTCACGTGGCTCCCGACCGCCGGTGTCATGCCGTGGCTCACCGCGACAGCGGCGGAAGCCCCACCCCCGGCCAGCGCCGGCACGGCAAACAACAGCAGGCCGGCCCTGGCTACGAAACGCGACAGCACCCTTGTCATGCGCGCCACCCCTTCCTCATGCGGCCCCTCTCTTGGCCGTTCGGCCCGGCTCGAAAGCCGATGCGGTCGAAGTCTAGTTCAGCCCAGAACGAATGACCGTGTGAATTTGTAAGCGCGGCGAACTTGGCCACGGCGGAGAGTCGGGCTGCCTGCGATCACGGGGCGGCAGTCGTGAGTTGAGGTCTTTTGGAAAGGGCGCCGGGGCCGAGCTCCATCTCAGTTCAGGTCCGAGCGAGCAGGG